>NZ_VJOT01000021.1 GCF_011087585.1 Neochlamydia sp. AcF84 | reverse complement strand
AACTTAAGAATAGGTAGATTAAATGGTTATTGGGAAGCTTACTGGAATTCCTACAAAGCTGCTGCTTAAAAAGAATTGCCAACACTTTTGTTTACACCCAAGTCGGCATGCTCCTGTTGAAAAAAGTAGTCTCTTCGCAAACTTTTTGGTAAAAAGGATGTTATGCATAACTGGCAGAGTAGGAGAAAAAATAGTGATTTAAATCCTATATTTCTTTCCATTAACGTATACTTAAAAAAGAGAAATCAATGGTTTAAGCAAGAGTAGAAAATTTATTTAAGTTCGCTATAGTAACCTTCTCAAATTAGCTCAAAAGATTTCAATAAGATTTAAATTCAGAGAATAAGGCAGCAAAAACAAAATCTTACATCCTGCCTTTTTGATAAGCTCATGGGTGGTTTGGTATTTATGAAAGATAGTATTGTCCATAATTACAAGCTGACCTGCTTTAAGCTGTGGCATCAATATTTTCCTAGCCAAAAGTAAAATGAAAAGGAATTACAAGTACTTGTATAACAAATTTAAGTAATAGAAAAATTTTCGCTAATTATCATAGCCTACCCAAACATCTCAACTTTGGAAGAAACCGAGCATTTTCAAAAACCTACTTGGCTAATCCCTACATTCTGTAAGCAGACTCAGCTTTTAATTGGAAAAACGACCATGAAACTATCACCATTATAGAGGCTTAAAAATTTGAGGATCATAAAAACCTTTGTCTACAATTTCTAAAAGTCGCAGCGCTGCATGGCTTGGAGCGCGGGTTCCGGATTCCCAAGATTGAACTGTCTTTACACTTACATTTAATACTTTTGCAAAAATTCCTTGGGAATAATGATTTTTCTCTCTGATTCTCTTAATATCGATAGCCTTATATTCATTTGGAGGCTCAGGGATTTCGATAAGCTCTGACTTAAGCGTAACCTTTCTTTCTGTGAATGCTAGAGCTTCTTCAAGCCCTTTTTTAAGCCCTTTAAATAACTTACTCATTTTTAATCCTTTTTTTGATTGCTTCAGCTATTTGTTTCATATACAATTTTAGCTATTCACTATTAATTTTGCTGGGGCTCTGCCGTCTTTTTTTAGGAGCTAGGCAACCTTGTTTTTTCCACTTAATCCAGCTTGTTAACGTGCGAACTGTTACGCCAAACACCTCACTAGCTGTGGTGATTGAGCCGCCATTCTCTATATAATTTAAAGCTTTTTTTCTTAAATCGTGTGACTATACCATGCCATTTAATTATACATATATCCTTAGAAAAATAAAATTTAAACGGCTATATCTTAGACTAAATTCCCTTCACTTTTTTTCGATTTATTGAATAGACAAGCTTAAATCTTTAGAAGTTAAATATTTTATAATCCTCTGATAATTAGAAATTTAGGCTAAACAAGGAGTAAAGAGTTTGAATAAAAACATAATTTTTTAGGGATAAACGCACTTTTACCCTTCAGTAGCTAATGTATCCGCCTCTTGTACCCATCCCCCTCCTAAAGCTTTATAGACTCCAATAAAGGTAGTATAGGTAGCACTGCGAGCTTGAACTAAGTTAAGCTGTGCAGACAACAGATTTCTTCGGGCATCTAGAACATTTAAGTAATCCACCTGGCCATTGTCATAGGCTAGTAAAGCCAGAGCAAGAGATTTTTGCAAAGCTTGCACCTGATCCTTTTGTATTTCTAATACCTCTAAGCTCTTAGAATGACCAATTAACGCATTTTCCACTTCTTTAAAAGCAGTTTGTATAGTGTTATAGTAGGAAAACAGAGCTTGCTTTTCTTGCGCATGCGCCTGATCTAATTGAGCAATATAAAGCCCCCCATTAAATATCTGCTCACTAAAAGTTGTACCGACTTGCCAAGCGCAAGCAGCACCTTTAAAAAGCGTATTTAATGCAAAGCTTTGATTTCCATAATATCCGGTAAGAGATATACGAGGAAATAGGTTAGCTTTAGCCACTCCCACATTGGCATGGGCAGCTATCAAATTCAATTCGGCTTGCATCACATCTGGCCTTTGTTCTAGCACGTCGGAAGGCAATCCAGCTGGAATGGAAGGAGGTTGCGCAAGCTCTTCAAGTATTTTACCCCGCCTAATATTACCGGGATTACGCCCTAATAAAATGCACAAAAGATTTTCTTGCTGAGCTACATTAATTTCTAATTGTTTAACAAGGCTAGCAGCTGTATCTCTTTCAGCGCTTGCTTGCATAATAGGTAATTCAGAGCTTTCCCCTTCCTCCCATTGGTCTGTCATTAATTGCAAAGACTCTTGAAAGGAGTTTAGAGTTTGCTGCGCTATTTGCAATTGCTCATCATATTGCCGTAAGGTGATATAGCTGTTGGCTAGCGCACTTACTAAGGTAAGGATAACGGTGCGGCGTGCTTGAATTTCTCCTAAATATTGAGCTAAAGCCACATCAGAAGCAGAACCTAGACGCCCCCAAATATCTAATTCATAAGCACAAGACAACAAGGCAGAAAAGCTGTTTATTAAGCGTAAGTTTTGCGCAAGACCTAAATTAGACTGAGCCGAAAGCCCTTGCCTTAAGGCGCTACCATCCCCCGTAATTTGAGGAAAAAGCTGGGAATTGGTAGCTCTGAATTGGCTATGATAGGCTTCTACCGAAGCCATCGCTGCTTGCAGAGTGTAATTATTTTTTAAAGCCTCCCTAATTAAAGCCTCTAATACCGGATCGCCAAGCTGCTGCCACCAATAGATGTTTGCTAAGCTACAGGCCTCATGCATAGGCAAGCGCCAATTTTCTGGTATATTCACGGGAGGGCGCGTATAATTGGGCCTAAAAACACAAGAGGAAATTATTAATAAACCTATACAGGCGAGAAAAAAACGCCCGCCTTGATAAGCCTTTGTCTTTAAATTATACATTTGTCTTGTCCGATATTTCTTTAGAAGTATGTGAGGATAAATAGCCTTGTTTCTTTCCTTTCCAATTTGCTATTTCTTCTAATAACTTATAGAAAAAAGGAACAAAAAAAATAGCTAGAAAGGTAGCTGTTATCATTCCTCCTAAGACGCCCGTACCCACCGAGTTGCGGCTGGCAGCTCCTGCTCCTTTGGCGATGAATAAAGGCACAACGCCTAATATAAATGTTAATGAAGTCATCAAAATGGCTCTTAAGCGCAGCTTTCCAGCTTCTAAAGCCGCTTCTGCTAAAGGCAAGCCTTCTTGGTGCTTGATCACTGCAAACTCTACAATGAGAATTGCATTTTTTGCAGAAAGAGCAATTAAGGTTATTAAGCCTACTTGAAAATAGACATCATTGCTCATTCCATTCATCCACACAGCCAAAAAGGCTCCCAAGAGGCCAAAAGGCACCACCATTAAAATGGAAAAAGGCAAAGACCATTTCTCATAAAGGGCTGCCAGTATGAGAAAAACCATGAACAAACCTGCCGCCATGACTTTAAGGCCTGTGCCTACCATTTTTTTCTCTTGATAGGATTGCCCGCCCCATGAAAATGACATTTCAGGGGGGAGTATCTCCCGCGCTATCTCCTCCATAGCAGCCATAGCCTGACCCGAGCTAAAGCCTGCCGCTGCACTTCCATTGATTCTGGCGGCATTAAAACTATTAAAGCGGCTAATCAGGGAAGGTCCTTTGATATTGCGTATATTTATCAAAGACTTCAAAGGAACCATGCTTGCATTTAAAGATCTGACATAGATTTCTCCAAGCTTATAAGGAGTGCTACGGTAAATATCTTCTGCTTGAACATAGACGTTATATACGCGGCCAAATTTGTTAAAATTATTAACATATAAAGAGCCCATCATGGCTTGTAGAGTTTGATAAACCTCAGCAATGGAGACAGCCATGCTTTTAGATTTTTCACGATCATAGGAAAGGAAAAACTGTTTAGCCGTAGCGTCGATATTGGTAGAAACACCCCTAAGAATAGGGCTTTGGTTAGCCTTAGCAACAATTTCTTTTGCGTATTTTTCCAATGATTCAATATTACCTGAAGACCTGGATTGTACCCAAAATTCAAAGCCGCCCACACTGCCTATGCCTTGAATAGCAGGTGGATTGAAAGGAATAACCACCGCCTCTTGCAAAGCTGCATATTTAGGAGCTAACTGCTGCAATAAGGCTGGAGCCGCTTGATTCTTGCCCGTTCGCTCACTCCAATCTTTGAATACGATAAAATAGCTAGATTGGTTATTTCTATTTAAACCATCTAATAATCCAAAACCATCTAGGGCAACCACATCGGTGACAGCAGGATGAGTCTTGGTTAGGTTATCTATCTGGCTAGTTACAGCATCGACGCGATGTAGGCTAGCCCCATCGGGTAGCATGCCGACGGCCATGATATAGCCTTGATCTTCGATAGGAACAAAACTAGAAGGGACTAGCTTATACATAAAACCTACAGCAGAGCAAACGATCACAAAAATAGATAGAGCCCATAGAGGATTCATAAGGAGTAGGCGTGCAATTTTTACATATCGATTTCCCAACCTTTCAAAAGCATGATTAAATTTAATCGTAAATTTTGAATCCTCTTTTTTATGCTTTAATAATAGAGCGGCCAGCGCAGGACTTAAGGTTAAGGCGACAACACCTGAAATCACCACGGCAATGGAAATAGTAATAGCAAATTGACGATAGAGCTCGCCTGTAATTCCACCCAGAAAGGCTACCGGAATAAAAACTGCGCACAGCACAAAAACAATGGCTATTACAGGACCCGATACCTCGGCCATGGCTTTTTTAGCAGCTGCTGGAGCAGGCAATTTTAAGGCGCGCATATTATGTTCAACATTTTCAATAACGACAATTGCATCATCGACTACAATGCCAATAGCCAAAACCATAGCAAATAATGTTAAAGTATTGATGGAGTATCCTAGTACAAGCATCCCTGCAAATGCTCCTACAATAGATACAAGCATGGCAAGCATCGGAATTAAGGTAGCCCGCAAATTTTGCAAGAAAAGAAGCACGACTAAAACCACTAAAATGGCAGCTTCTAAAATAGTGATGGCCACTTCATGAATAGAGGCTTTTACAAATTTGGTGGTATCATAAGGAATAGTATATTCGATCCCGTTGGGAAAGCTGGTAGCTAATTCTTTCATCTTCGCTTTAACTTTATCGGCAACTTCTAGAGCATTGGCTCCATATTGCTGATAAATAGCAATGGCTGTCATCGACTTATTATTAAGCTTAGCATTGACATCATAATTAGCAGCACCCAGCTCGACCTCTGCTACATCTCTCACAAAGACCATCGAACCATCGGCATTTGCTTTGATAATAATGTTTTCAAATTCTTCTGCCGTCGTCAGTCGCCCTGTAGCTAGCATGGGTAAAGTTAGCTCAATAGGTAGAGAGGTAGGGTTCCCTCCTATCATACCAGCGGGTACTTGGCTGTTTTGCTCCCTAATAGAGTCCACAACATCGGACGTAGTAATTCCCAACTGTGCCATGCGGTCAGGTTTAAGCCATATGCGCATCGCATAATCTCGAGCTCCTATAATGCTAACTTGGCTTACTCCCGGAATCAACTGTAATTCAGTTACCACATTAATAGTGGCATAATTGCTCATAAAAATATCGTTATAACGACCATCCGGCGATTGCAAAGCTACAAACAAAAGAATATTAGGAGTCTGCTTTTGCACGATTACCCCCTGACGCTGCACTTCCTCAGGTAATTGAGCCAACACCTTACTTACGTTGTTATTGACATCAATTTGGGCTTTTTTAGGATCAGAACCCACTTCGAAATAAACATTCAAAAGATAATTACCCGAAGATGAATTTTGGGAAGACATATAAATCATATTTTCTACCCCATTGATTTGCTGCTCCAAAGGAGCGGCCACGCTATCAGCAATGGTTTGGGCACCCGCACCTGGATAATAGGTGGAAACTTGGATAAGAGGAGGAGTAATATTGGGGTACTGCTCAATCGGCAAATTCATTAAAGCAATAAAACCGGCAAACATGATAATAATGGACAAAACGCTAGCAAAGATGGGACGGTCGATAAAAAAGTTGGAAATTTTCATCCTTTATTCCCCTAATTGGGGCAAGATAAGCTCTTGCTTGTGACTCTTATCCACCTTAATTTCCTTGGTGACCTTGATGGGAGTGCCCTGTCCCACTTTGTTAATACCATCGACAATCACTTGGTCCCCCTCTCTCAATCCCTCTTCTATAATCCAGTCATCACCATACCAATCTCCTACGGTCACATTTTGTATGGCAGCTTTCCCTTCCCTTACGATGTAAACATACATTCCTGTTTTACTTTCCAACAGGGCTTTTTGAGGAACATAGATGGTGTTAGGTTTAATAGCTCCTTTAACCTTGACGCGAACAAATTGGCCTGGCTTAAGAATAAGCTTAGGATTAGGAAGCTGGGCACGCATCGACAAGGTGCCTGTTTTTTGATCATAGGTGGGAGCAGAAAAGTTAACTTCTCCGCGAAAAGGATACCGGCTGCCATCCGCTAATATCACCTCTACCCCATAATTTTTATCCTGGGGTAAAACTAACGTACGATTTTTAACCTCCTTATCTATTTTTAAAATCTCATTTTCAGAAATGCTAAAGGAAATCCAGATAGGATCCAAAACAGTGATAGAAGTCATGAGCTGATTAGAGCCAGGGGAAATAAGAGCGCCTTGACGATAGCTTGATTTTCCCGAAAGACCATTAATAGGAGAAGTTAGGAGGGTATAGCTTAAATTAATTTCTGCCACTTTTAACGCGGCCTCTGCTACTTGCACGCTAGCTTGGGAAGCTAATAAATTTGCTGTGGCCTCATCTAAATCTTTTTTGCTGGCGGCATGCTTGGCATACAAAGGTGTTAAGCGCTCTACAGCTTGTTGTGCATTCCCTAAAAGAGCTTTTTCTCTTGCTAGGTTTCCTTTGGCTTGTTCAACAGCCGCTATAAAAGGAGTTTGGTCTAATTTGAAAAGCAGCTGCCCTTTTGTTACTTCGGCCCCCTCTATATAGGCAATCTCTTCCAAGTAGCCCTCTACGCGCGCACGGATTTCAACCTGGTGAGAACTTTCGGCATAGCCCACCGATTCATAAATCCAGGGAATAGTGGTTTTTTGAATAGTTAAAGCACTTACTTCTACAAAGGGAGGAGGAGGCAAGGATTTTTCGCCTCCGCAGGAAGCAGCTAGCAAAAATATTAAAGCTATTAATAAAAAGGGGCGTAAAAAATCTACTTTTATCATAATCTGTCATCTTACGTGCTTGATCAAAATTTTTATTTTGTAGCATAAGATGAAAATGCAAACAATAAATTTTATTCTTACATTGACTTTTATACTTTAGCGCATTATACTCCCCCTCTTAAACACCTATTCTTTATAACCTATGGTTTTCCATGATAAATTTAAAAAAGGGAGTTAATTGGTCTCCCACCATTTTTCTTATCATTTTCCAGGCAGCTTTAATTATCTGGCTTCCTTTTTATTTTTATTATAATAAGCCTACTTTTTCGATGGTGGCGACAAGCGTGGGGCTTTTATATGCTACAGGCTTAAGCATTACAGGCGGCTATCACCGCTTTTATTCTCATCGCTCTTATAAAACAAATTTTTTTCTAGAAGGGTTTTTACTGTTTTTTGGCTCCATGGCAGGCCAAGGAAGTGCGCTACGCTGGTCTTATGATCATCGTCTGCATCATGCATATGTAGATACTGACCAGGATCCATATTCTATCCAAAAAGGTTTCTGGTACGCTCACTTCTTGTGGATCATCGAGAAGCCTCAGCCCATCAACCCTAAAGTAGTTTCTGATTTAATCAGCAATCCTTTAGTTGTTTTCCAACACCGCTTTTACCCGCTTTTATTTATTTTAACCAATTCATTAGTTTTCTTCAGTTTAGGCTGGTTTTTAAATGATTATACAGGGGCTTTAACCTTTGCCGTAGGAGCAAGATTATTTTGTCTTTATCATTCCACCTGGTTCATTAACTCTCTTGCTCATACCTGGGGAGATCAACCCTTTTCACAGGAGCATTCGGCCGTTAACAATTATATCATTTCTTTTTTGACTTTTGGAGAGGGATACCATAACTATCACCATACCTACGCTAACGATTATCGCAATGGTATCTATTGGTATCAGTTTGATCCTACGAAATGGTTGATCTGGTTACTTAGCAAATTAGGTTTAACCTATCATTTACGTAAGACAGATAAGTACACCATCAAAAAGCGGATGGTGACAGAACATGCCTACTTGCTTCGAGAAAAATTAGTGAAGTCATGGGAAAGTAAAAGGATAGAATGGGAGCCTATCATTAATGAATTGTCTAGTAACATAGTCAGAAAGATGACAGATTTTTCTCAGCTTAAGAGCCGTTATGGAGAGTTAAAAGCGCAGTGCACCGAAACTCCTTTATTAAAAGAGATTAAAAAGGAAATGAAAGCCTTACAAAAAAGCCTTCGTCAAGACTGGAAAAAATGGTGGCAGCTTTCTAAAACAATAATGACCCATGCCTAAAGAAAAAGAAGCTTTGAATGCGGCGTGTAGGCAACGCTTTCAAAGCTTTTCAAAGGAAAAAAGCCTATAAAGCTTTTGTTTTCATAGGTAAATGGATTCAATTTTAAAGTCTGCTTTTTTTATCCCCGCTTCTAACTTATCTTGTATTTTATTCTTAGTCTCTTGCCAGAGTCCATCCTCTTTAGCGGACATCTCATTCAAATAGGTTTCTATCTCTTTGTAAAATTTATTTAGCTCACCATAGAATTGCTGATGATCTTCTTTGGTTTCAGACTCGGCAATATTTGGAGCAAAGGAAGGAGCTACCTTGATCTCATGCTTTATCCATTGGATAATCACCCGCGCAAGATCAATGGCTTGATGCTGCAAAGGGATCTCTCCTTCATCATAAGGATCAATAATAACACTGTGATCTTCTTTGGTACGGACATTGCCAGGAGATAAGTCCGCAATATAATAGTCCGGGTTAGCAAATATTTGAGAGAACACATCCTTTATATCTTTAAAAGCGGTTTCACCGGCAATATATTCATAAATGTAGTAGCCTCTCTCCCAAATATCCTCAATGTTATAAATATGCGCCACAGATATTCCTTTCATCTGGGGAGTCAATTTTAGCAATTTTTTATAGGCCCTTTCAGTGGTAATAATCGATTGCTTTCTCTTCATTTCACTTAAAGTATCATCTCTTAATATTTTAATAACCAGATCAACATTTTCTACTTTCCATACATGATGAAAATCTCCATGGCCTAGATAAGTTAAAATTAATCTCTCCCCTTTTTTAATCAATATTTTCCCTAATTTATCCTCTAAGTCAGGACCCTCATAAAGCAGACCTTTTTTATCATCCGGCAATAGCTCCAGGCTAGGTTTTACTAATTCTTGTTTATAATAGGAAAGAGGAAGAACAGCACTTTGAGTTAAAGCATTTTGTTTTTTTTCCTCTTGCGGAGGAAGCGAAAATTGCAAGCGCTGGGGCTTCTCAGCAGCTTTACCTGCACCAGGAAGGGAAAAAAGTTTCCGAGCCAAAACAGAGCTTTTTGAAAGCATCGTAGGTTTAGTGCCAGCAAAGGGCAAAGGTGGAAGGGAAGAAGAAGTACCGAAAGCGATTTTTAACGCAGGCTTATTCTTAGGCAAAGCTATCTCATCAAAATCTAATTTGCGATGCTTACAATTGAGGCTATCTACATCCTTTTCATCATGGCTAAGCTCTTCGATGGTCCTTGCTCTTTTTGTACAATGCGGGAAAGATAGCTTTTCGGGCTCATTTAAAGCAGCCCCGAAGTCTAATTTTATCCCCAGCCTGGTTTTGGGTGAAGGAGTATCCTCCTGTTCTAATTTAGGTAATTTAAAAGGAGGTAAAAGCAAATCTTTTTCTTCGTTTCTAGGATGTTTTCCTCTACAAGCGCTATTTCTACTTGGCGTAGGTGGGGGTTGCTTAGGCTCACGAGGGGGTGAAAGACTCTTGAGGTAAGAATCGTTAGGGGAAATGTTCATTTTATCTCCATATTAGCAATAAATCTATATTTATGGTAAACATTATAGTTAACCATCTTATAAACTTCAATATAATAAAAAATAAAAGTTAATATTATTTAAAAATATATTTTTATAAATAAAAAAATTTAAGCTTAAGTCTTTAAAACCAGTCCAACATTTTTATATTGACGGTATAAAAGGTGATAGGATATAAGGTTCTCTTGCTTAACTAAGGTGGCATGGCCAAGTGGTAAGGCAGAAGCCTGCAAAGCTTCGATCCCCAGTTCGAATCTGGGTGCCACCTTAATTTATTAGGCTTTCCAGCTCTCTCTTAACATTAACTCATTCTTAAAAGCTCTTTACCCTCTCTCTTCGAGGTATTTAATTTGCTATACCTAGTTGCAACACCGATCGGTCACTTAAAAGATATTACCTTAAGAGCAATTGAAACTCTGCAAGCCTGCGATTATATTTTATGTGAAGACACACGTCATAGCCTGATCCTACTTAAACATTATGAGATTCATAAGCCTTTAATTAGCTTTCATAAATTTAATGAAGCTTATAAAGAAGAACAAGTTATCCAGGACTTAAAAAACAGCAAAACCATCTGCTTAATCTCCGATGCTGGTACCCCTGGTATTTCTGATCCAGGTGCTCGCCTGGTTAAAAGATGCCTACAAGAAAATTTAAAAGTTTCCTCTATTCCCGGCGCCTGTGCAGCCATAAGCGCTCTATGCATTTCAGGATTGGAGACCGACCATTTTTTATTTTATGGCTTTCTGCCACGTCCACAAGGCGCCTTAATAAAAGCTCTTGCAGAAATTTTAAACCAACCTTTTACCTCCATTTGTTATGAATCCCCTGAACGCATTCAGAAGGCATTAGAAGCCATCCATCGTCTAGATGCTCATCGCGAAGTCGTTATCGCCCGTGAGCTTACCAAAAAATTTGAAGAAGTAGTGCGCGGCACAGCCCAGCAATTAATTGCCCGTCATTTAGAGAAGAAATTCAAAGGTGAAATTGTGTTGCTCATTGCTAAAAATTCTGGTCCTTCTTATGAAGAATGGGCCGACCTACCGATTGAAGCACATGTTTTTAGGCTTCAGCAAGAAAATGCTATCTCTTTACCAGAAGCCATCAAACAGGTCGCTACCCTGCGTTCTATTCCTAAACGACAAGTTTACAATAAAATTCATCATCCTAAAAAACTTTAGTTTTTATTTGATTTTTTTACCTTTATACTCTACAGTACCCACTAAAAACTGCTTTATTTAATTAAAGCAGCCCAAACATAAAGGAGAAAAAGTGGTAAAGTTTTCATTTAAAAAAATGATAGCCTCTCTGTGCTTCGTGCCCTGTCTTGTCCTAACACCTACAAGTGCCCACGCTGTTATTGCTAGCGTAAAAACCTTTGGTATGGCAGCTACCGGTATTGCTTACCCTCAAGATGCTCAAGCAGCTGTTTTTAATCCTGCCGGGATGGCTGACGTGGGATATCGCTATGATCTAGGATTTGAAGTAGCCCGTACCTCTCGCCAAGCTACAGTTAGA
Source organism: Neochlamydia sp. AcF84 (assembly GCF_011087585.1). Taxonomy (NCBI): domain Bacteria; kingdom Pseudomonadati; phylum Chlamydiota; class Chlamydiia; order Parachlamydiales; family Parachlamydiaceae; genus Neochlamydia; species Neochlamydia sp. AcF84. Next base: position 154,992 of record NZ_VJOT01000021.1, on the reverse strand, counting down.
GGTAATCTTTCACCTCTTCCCGGTGTAAATGGCAAATTTGACGCCAACCATAAGGCAAAATATGCTTACAACGGCGATTTTGGTATCAACAAAATGTTGGGAAACAACATGTCGTTAGGCTTAGTTGTTTATAACCGCAACTTTAGCAAGACCAAATATAAACATGCATTACCTTTGTTTGGCACCTCCAAAGTAGGTATGGAATATGCTCATGAAACAATTTCCCCCACATTCTCCATCAAATTATTAGAAAAACATAATTTTGGTGTTTCTCTTAATTATATGATTCAACGTCTATGGGTTCAAGGGTTGCAAAATTTTGCTAAAGAAGCATTTGGCGTAGGCATTTTCAGCAAATTTCCAAAATATGTGACGAACCATAAATATAGCTATTCACAAGGGGTAGGCTTTACCTTCGGTTATAGATGCCAAGTGGCAGATAGATTAAGCGTTGGTGTCACCTATCAGCCAAAAACTTACATGAGCAAATTTAAAAAATACAAGGGTTTCCTAGCAGGAAAAGGAAGACTTAATATCCCTCAAAAAATTGGGGCAGGTTTTGCTTGGCGTCTACTCCCCTATGCAACCTTAGCCTTTGATGTCGAATATATCAATTGGCGAAAAGTAAAAGCCCTTCACAGGCCTTTACAGGACAACTTAACTGCTCATAAGCTTGGTGCCCATAACGGTACCGGTTTTGGTTTCCGCGATCAATGGTTTTATCGTTTAGGCTTAGATTACGAACTTACCGAATGGTTAACTGTTCGTGCTGGCTATCGCCATACTCGGGCTCCTATCAAACGCTCTCAAACAGCTGTCAATGTTTTGACTGTTGACACCATCGAAGATTACCTTACACTAGGTGCGACCGCCTGCCTTAACTCGAGTAATGAAATCTCGATATTTTATGGACATGGTTTCAGCCATAAGATTAAGGGTAAAAACTCTATTCCCTCTTCATTTGGCTTAGGAGAAGCCAATATTAAACAGTCTGACGATGTATTTGGCATCTCTTGGGGCCATACCTATTAGACAAGTTCAATCTTGCTATGAATTAAACACTTAAGGGCTAAAACTTTTGTTTTAGCCCTTTTTTATTTTAATGCCTTTTTATAAACTTTTTCTGAAGCAAAAGCTTGCAATCATCTCTAAGAATGTACCTCGAAACTCTTGCTTATTGATAAAATGAAAGCAGACTCCAAAAAGGAGGAGCATCATGCGTGAAAGCTATCCTGATGATTTAAAGTGATAAAGAGTGGGAAGAAATCAAGCCTATTTTCTCTGTTTTCTATGAAAAAGAAGGGAAGCACTGTAAATCTTCTAAATGAGACTTATTGATGCTATCTTTTATATGAACTATACAGGATGCCAATGGAGACATCTTCCTCATGATTTTCCTCCTTGAAAGACAATGTTTGATTGTTTTTCTAGGTAGAAGCTTGCTGAGAAATTTGAGGAGATGAATGCTACCTAAGAAAGAAGAAAAGCTATTAGTGACTTTTGATGAGACGGAAAGCTCTCTACATTCTTGGAATCTTTTAAGCATATGATTTGTTCCTTTAACCTATTAGCTGATGAAGACGCAAGCCATTTCAGTTACAAGCAAAAACGCTGCTTTATTATATTTGGAATATTTTCCAGCGGATTTTCTTTCACCTGAAGCTTTCGTAGAGCTGGTAGCTGTCCTATCTCGGCAGGGAGTGAGGTAAGGTGGTTGTTGTTTAAGTAAAGACACTCCAGCTGAGAAAGCTGTCCTATCTCGGCAGGAAGAGAGGTTAGCTGGTTGTTATCTAAGTAGAGCTCTTGCAGCTGAGAAAGCTGCCCTATTCCGGCAAGAAGGCCAGTAAGCTGATTGTTTTTTAAGTAAAGCACTTTTAGTTGCGATAGCTGCCCTATCTCTGCAGGAAGAGTAGCTATCTGGTTACCTTCTAAGTGAAGATATTCTAGCTGAGAAAGCTGCCCTATCTCTGCAGGAAGAGTAGCAAGCTGGTTACCTTCTAAGTGAAAATATTCTAGCTGAGATAGCTGCCCTATCTCTGCAGGAAGAGTAGCAAGCTGGTTGCCTTCTAAGTAAAGCTCTTGCAGCTGAGAAAGCTGCCCAATTTCCGCAGGAAGAGAGGTTAGCTGGTTGCTGCTTAAGTAAAGCTTTTGCAGCTGCGATAGCCGCCCTATCTCTGCGGGAAAGGCGGTGCGTTGGTTATTGCTTAAGTTAAGCACTTCCAGTTGCGATAGGTGTCCTATCTCTGCTGGAAGGAAAGCAAGCTGGTTGCTGTTTAAGTAAAGCTCTTGCAGCTGAGAAAGCTGCCCTATCTCTGCTGGAAGGAAAGCAAGCTGGTTGTTGTTTAAGTAAAGCTCTTGCAGCTGAGAAAGCTGCCCAATTTCCGCAGGTAGAGTGTTTAGCTGGTTGTATTCTAAGTTAAGCATTTCCAGTTGCGATAGGTGTCCTATCTCTGCTGGAAGGGAGACAAGCTGGTTGCTGCTTAAGTAAAGGCCTCTTAGCTGTGATATCTGCCCTATCTCTGGGGGTAAAGAAGTCAAGCCAGTCCCTGTTAAATTTAAGCTCGTAATATTTTTGCCATATCTTATGATCCACTCTCTAAACAGCTCTCCTTTCTTTTCTAAAGGCAAATACTTGATTTTTTCTTGGTCTAAGTATTTCTCTGCACCAGGAATTTTTTTCCACACTAACAGGCGATTAATATTCACCAGATAAGAAGAGTAATTAGTCAGAGTAAGATATCTTTTTTCCTCGGTTATCCATTTAAATTCTAATTCTAAAGGTGAAAGAGAGCTAGCTAGAGTGAAGGTTTGTTTAAAGATGGCATTTACCTTTGCTGTTTTGGAAAGCTCTTCTTCTAGCTTATAAATCCTATCTAGAACAATAACCTGCTTAGCAACATCTCCTTGAGGAACATGCACTTTACCTATTTGCCAATAAAGAGAAGGCATGACCTCGTTAGTTAGCAGATGGCGCCATCTTCCACATACGCTAAATAAGGAAGGGCTAGCACAAGCCTTTAAAATAGGGACTAGTATTTCATTAGGTAAATGCTCAATGTTGGCAGAAGAGCTAGGGTTCATTGTATAGTCTCTTTAATTGTCATGCATATTTTTAATCGTTTTTTAGGCAATATATAGAAAAGAACACAAAACATACAAGAAAATATTAGAAACAAGACCCTTAGCCTTTAAGTTTGGAAGTAGTGAAATATCAAATGGATGTAAACAGAAGTATTGGCAAGAAGAAGATAAGGAAGGATGAATACATACTAAAAGCGTAGCAAAATGAGATTGCATATGCTCGAAAATGGTTTAGTAAGATGTTATAGATATATGGAATAAAGATTGGATTTGATGAATTATAAAAGTGCTTTAGATAAAGTTTTATCCATTGGCTTTAGGCGAGATAGAAGATAACCTTAAGGTATGCCAAACGAGGCTGAAAATAGCGGGAGCGTGGCGGAAGATAGAAAATGTTCATGCAATGCTGAACTTAAAAATAGGTAGATTAGATGATCTCATTGGGAAGCTTACTGGAATTCTTATAAAGCTGCTGCTTAGAAAAGATTGCCAACAATTTTGTTTATGCCCTCCCCTAGAGACTCCGATAAGCTTTTTACTTGCCACACTACTTATAATTTTGCTATGTTGATTAAACTTTTCACCTGGAGATTCTAGCTATGGCCTTCCATCCACATAAAGACCTTAAATACATTTTACACCCTTATATATTCGTTCTTAAAGAAAACCAAGGAATCCAAAATGACCTTTTCGACTATTCACTTTGGATGATGCGTATTTCTCCTGAAACTATACGTTCTCCTCAAGGCATCGAAGGGAAAAAAGGAGTAGTGGGGAACGATTTTGATGCTCTTCAAGCGCATCTAAATTTTTCTTCCCTTCTATAAAAGATTTAGAAAATTAAACCTTCGAGAATAAATTTTGACAACTAGCACTCTTTTGATTGAAGTGCTAAAAAAATCTAAAACTCCTTGCAAACTTTTCTCGATTCCTATATCTTTTGGTTTTCAAATCAAGGTAGAAAAATGAATTTAACTTCTGCGATTCATCGCCTAGCAAGCTTACTGGTTGTTAAAAATAGACGCATAGGCAATCTTTTATTTCCCGCTTTTCTAGCTAGCAAATTAAGTAAACACTATCTTCGCTCACCAAGTGAAATTGAAACTAGGAATCTTGGTAATTTACAGAACTTTTTAAAGACTAGGACAACCTCTTAGAATGGATCTGCCTTTTGATAAAGGGGTCTCTATCCTTTGAAAGCTAAAAAAGCAACCAAAATTTAGGCTAAGCGGACATAAAGGTTACTATAATATCTACCTTACAAGCGTAGGATAAAGTATTTAGGATGGATAGATTAACAAGTGAATGGTTTCAGTTTATCTAGTCCCCTAACTCTATAATAGGCAATTAAAACAAACTTTTTTTGTATTTTAAATAACTTGTACAATTCGTTGACAACAAGGAGTAAAGAACAATGTCTTCTGCACCAAAACAAATTATATTTGAAGAAGAAGCCCGCGAAAAGCTACTTGCGGGTATTAAAGAACTTTCCACAATTGTAGCATTCACTCTTGGACCACGGGGTCGAAACGTTGGCTTAGAAAAATCATGGGGAGCGCCTACCATCACTAACGATGGAAGTACGATTGTCAAAGACATTAGCTTAAAAGATCAGTATAAAAACATGGGTATTTCCATGGCTAAAGAAGTCGTACAGAAGATGAAGGAAACCTGTGGGGATGGAACTACGCGAGCCACCTTACTTTTAGGAGCGATGGTAGAAAATGGCATTAAATTAATTGCCTCCGGTGCAAGCCCTATCAGCGTGAAAAGAGGGATTGACAAAGCTGTTGAAGCAATAGTGAACGAAATAGATAAGCAAGCTATCTCTGTACAAAGTGATCGGGAGATCCTTTCTATTGCCAATGTGGCAGCTTCTGGTGATGAAGAAGTGGGCAAAATGATTGCCGAAGCTATAAAAAAAGTAGGTAAGAATGGCGTAATCACCATTGAAGAGGCCAAAGGGACAGATACAACTTTAGAGATGGTAGAGGGGATGCGTTTTGACCGTGGCTACTTGAGCGCTTACTTTTGTACGAACAACGACAAAATGATTGTCGAAATGGAAAATCCTCAGATTCTCCTTATCGATCGTAAAATTAATAGCATTCATGAATTATTGCCCATCTTGCAGTCAGTCGCTACCACAGGTAAAAATCTACTCATTGTTGCTGAAGATCTAGAAGGAGAGGCATTATCTACGCTGGTAGTAAACAAACTAAGAGGAACTTTGAAAGTAGCCGCTGTGAAAGCTCCCGGATTTGGGGATAGACGCAAAGCTATGCTAGAAGATATTGCTATCTTGACTGGAGCAGGAGTAGTGTCGGAGGAGACAGGAATTTCCATGAAAGAAATTCCTGATCATGTCCTAGGATCTGCCGAAAAAGTTATTATCACTAAAGAGCATACCACTATTATGAATGGTGCTGGCCAGCCCGATGCTATCCAAGCCAGAGTGAAGCAAATTGAAAACGAAATTAATAACACCACTAGCACTTATGACAAAGAAAAGCTAGAAGAACGTAAAGCTAAATTAAGTGGTGGAGTAGCAGTCGTTCGTGTAGGAGCAGTGACTGAAGTCGAGCTCAAGCCCAAAAAGCAACTTTTCGAAGATAGTTTAAACTCCACCAAAGCTGCTATTGAAGGTGGCATTGTGCCTGGTGGAGGGGTGGCTTTTATTCGTGCTAGCCAAATTGTCCCTACCCTTAAACTGGAAGGTGACGAAGCCCTTGGAGCTAAAATTGTGGCCACTGCCTGCGAAGCACCTCTTAAGCAAATCGTATTTAATGCTGGACATGATGGATTAGTAATGCTAGCAGAAGTGCGACAAGCAAGCGCCAATTTTGGCTTCAACGTAATGAGTGAAAAGATTGAAGATTTAGTAGCTAGTGGCGTAGTAGACCCGGCTAAAGTCATAAAAAATGCATTAACCTATTCGGCTTCCGTAGCAGGTATTGTGCTGATTTCTGAAGCGCTTATCGGCGATGCTGAAGAAGAGGAAGAAAAACAGAAATAATAAGGGTGGAGTGTAAGCCAGATAGAGGATAGAAAAACTAAAACATTCTAGCTTAGCATCCCTTACACTCCTCTTGCTTTTCTACTTCTCTTGTTTTTCAATTTGAGCCTCCTTTTATCTAAAAATGAAAAAAAAATATTTTCTTGGCCCCTTTGCTTTTTATGTCCTTCCAGTTAGTATCATGCTCATCTGGTGGTCTGTAGCTTTTAAACCATCTAATGATCAATTATCCGACCTGTATCCCCCTTGTCCTTCCTCTAAGCCCCTACCCTCTATATTTAAATACCTCTCTACTCTCCAACGTGAAAACATTCATCAAGCGTTAAATGGAGATTACTCCATGATGAGTAAGCTCATCACTGACTGGGACCATGATGCTCAAATCATGGAGCAGTATGGCTATAACACTGTCAAGCGCTTGTTAAGAGAGGATTTTCTAAGATGCCAGCTTTTGGCAAGGCAAATTAATAATAGTACTAGAGAAGATCTTAACCTTCTTCATGATCATTACCGTCTTCCCTCTATTCAAGATGATAATGGGAACATATTTGATTTATCAACTTCTTATAAACGCTTTCTTCCGCAAACTTTTGTGGCAGCAAGCTTTTTGTTAGCGCTTAGTGAGCCCGAATTGATCGTTGCTTTACCCGCTGGAATGCGCAAGCAGGCCGCTATCTATCCTAAAAAGCTCACCCATCTTATTGCTTTAGATGCAGATCGCTATCATACAGAAAAATTGTACAATGCCCACCCTGATATCGCTTTTGTAGCAGACTATTCAAACCCCTCCACACTGGAAGCCTTAAAAAAGCAAGGGATCCCCCTCTTTACTTTAAAGCATGTTAACTCACCTGAAGAAGTTCAAAATGCCCTACTTCGTATTGGACACATCATCAATCGCCCGATAGAAGCTGAGCTACTAAATTATTTTGTTGAAGCGGCTATGCTAGCTATTGATAATCGCTTTAACATGATAAGCAGTACCTTCCCTTCTACCCATCTACCCCCTAAAGTTCTTTTCCTTAAGCACCATCTGACCTTTTCAACGCCTTCCTCTCATACCCTTACAGGCAAGCTACTCAATCGTATGGGCGTTAAACAATTATTGGGCAGCGCGGGAAATTCACATAAGCACACTTGGACACTACCCATCCATCAAGAGCACATTAGACAGATGGATCCAGATTATATCATTATTGCTACCTCTGATATGGATATTAATAAGCGTAATTTCCTTAAAAACCAACTCTTCCGCCTATTAAAAGAAAAGACAAATAAACCTATTGCTTTTGTAAATGAAGCCATTCAAGAAAGTCCTTCCCAGTATATGGTTTTGGCTTATTATGATTTGTATACAGCGTTAACGCGAGTCAATTAAAATGCATAAGCATCTTTTATACGTTATCCTTTATTTGATTCTCCTTTTATCTATCATCCTTACTTTAACAAGTGGCGAGACAGAATTTATTCAAGTGTGGAAAGATGCGTTAGCACAATTATCAGGTTCTTCATCCTATTGGAATCCTCTTTTAGACGAGAGGCTTCCAAGGCTTATTGTATTGTTATGTACAGGAGCTTCTTTAGCTGTAGCAGGAACGGTCACGCAAGCCCTTTTCCAAAACCCTCTAGCCTCTCCTGGTGTTTTAGGAATCCCAGCGGGAGGCAGCCTACTTGTCGTGATAATTTTTATTTGTGAATTACACTACCATTATCCCTACGCTATCCCTATTGCCGCATTTATTGGTTGTTTAGGTACCCTGCTTGTCGTCTACTCTCTTTCTCGTAGAAAAGGGTATGTGGAATTAACCCATATGGTCTTGACAGGTATTGCTGTGTCTACGCTTATAGTTACTATTCAAAGCTCTATTATCTATGCTTTTCGAGATCGCTGGCATATTATACAAACTTTAACCGAATGGGAAGCTGGGTCTACCTCTGATCGCAGCTGGATGCATGTGCATTTGCAACTTCCTCTTACTCTTTTTGGCCTCTCAAGTTGCTGGCTCTATAGCAAAGAAATCAATATCATGGCCTTTGGAGAGGAAGAAGCTAAAAATCTAGGGGTAGAAGTAGATAAAATTCGCTGGCGGCTATTTTTAAGTATCTCTTTATTAATTAGCGGCGCTGTTGCCGCGGTGGGAAATATAGCATTTTTTGGTCTTCTACTCCCCCATCTTATTCGCCGCTTTGCAGGTCCTAATAACCAGCAACTGATCCCTCTTGCTATTCTTGGTGGTGGTGCTATTTTAACTGCTATGGATGTAGGCTTGCGCTTTTTTTCCTTGCAAGCTTTTTCTATAGGAAATATCTCAGGTATAATGGGAGGAATCTTTTTTCTTTGTATATTAATGGGAAGTCGTTATAGGCACGCTTTGTTCAGAAAAGGAGACTATGCGTGTATGCTTCCACTAGCTTTCATTCTGGCTGCTAACTTACAGGAAATTAATGCTTGAATTAAAGAATTTAACTTATAAAGTAGGCCATAAAGTCCTAATCGATAATATTTCTTTAAAATTTATACCTGGCTCTATCTATGGTATTATTGGCCCTAATGGTGCAGGAAAAAGTACTTTGCTTAAAACTTTGACAGGTATATGGAAAGCTACCGCGGGAGAGGTATTTTGGAATAACCAAGAACTCCTCTCTCAGGATAGGACAACAATTAGCCGCACCTTATCCCTCGTTCTTCAAAATCCACAGCCCCATTTTGCTTTTAGCGTAGCTGAAATGGTCGAAATGGGCACTTATCCTCGCCATGACCTTAGAAAAAAAGAAAAAAAAGCTAAAGTTCAGTGGGCTTTAGAATTAGTCAATGGTTGGCATTTAAGAGATGAACGTATAACTGAAATCTCGCAAGGAGAAAGGCAAAGAATTTATATTGCTCGCTCGTTAGTCACGCAATCGCCTATATTGGTATTAGATGAACCTACCTCTAATTTAGATATCAAACATCAACTAGAAATATGGAATTTACTGCGCCAATTGTCTCAAGAAGATAAATTAATTATTGTAGCCAACCATGATTTATATGCTACTGAACGTTTTTGCGATCAAGTAGCCGTTTTGAAGCAGGGATGTCTTTTCTATCAAGGACCCTTTGCCGCCATGAAATCCTCCTCTTTGCTTTACGAAGTGTTTGAAATAGCCCACCTATGAGGGAGCTTTTAAAGGAATAGCTTTGTTTCTTGCATGAATACCTTAAATTTTAGCTTACACCTTTTAAAGCAACTACGTCTGTTTAGTCAAAAAAATTAGCCTTTTTCTAAGCTGACTCTCCCCGTAAAAACAAGCTTTTTATTAAGTGTATAACTACATAAAGAGTTGCTCAAAAAGCGTATTATTATTTGATCATACAAGCAGCTTTCTTATCTTTCAGGCAATATGCCTACCCTAAAAAATCCAGTAAGCTTATAGGCTTTTAACTTAGATTTTTAATTGCTTTTTCTCTAAGCAATTAACTTTTTTTACTTTTTATTTATATGTTTTTATATTAAAATCATTTATTTAAACTAATACTCCACTATTATTCATTTATTTATGACCCAAATTTTGTGCGTTACCCAGTTTGATGCGGTGACTAATCGTAATATCAATGCCTGGCTTAAAGAAGGGTATGATGAACAGACAAAGTTAACCATAAAGAAATTACTCAAAGAACATCCTGAGGAAATAGCTGATGCATTTTCTACCAATCTCTCTTTTGGTACAGGAGGCCTACGGGGGCTCATAGGAATAGGAACCAATCGCATCAATCAGTATACCATTAGGGCTTGTACGCAGGGCCTGGCTAATTACTTAAATAAACAGCCTACCCACGCTGCTCAGCTTTCTGTATTAATTGGATACGATTGCCGTCATTATTCGCGTGAGTTTGCAGAAGAATGCGCTAAAGTTTTAGCAGGCAACAACATTCAGGTATATATCTATCAAGATATTCGCCCTACTCCTTTAGTCTCCTTCGGATGTCGTTATAAAAAATGTGACGCTGCTATTATGCTAACAGCTTCGCATAATCCTGCGCAGTATAACGGCTATAAACTGTATGGAAAGGATGGAGCACAGGTATCACCTCCTCATGATCAACTGATTGTTAAAGAAATCAATGAAATTACCGCTCTTAAAATGATTAAGTATGAAAAAGAGCTCAATCACCCCCTTATAAAATGGATAAAAGATGAAATCGATCAAGCGTATTTAAAAGCTATCATGCCCCTGCAACTCTATCCAGAAGAAAATAAAAAGGAAGGCAGTACTTTAAAAATTGTCTACACTAGCTTGCATGGAACTGGGATTACAGTTGTGCCTACGGCTATGAAAAGCTGGGGATTTTCAACTATAAAATTAGTGACTAAGCAAGTAACTGTTGATGGGAATTTCCCTACAGTAAAATCACCTAATCCGGAAGAAGAAGAAGCCTTAAAACTAGGTAAAAACACTCTTAAGCATGTTAAGGGAGAAATTTTAATCGCTACTGATCCGGATGCCGATCGCGTCGGCATCGTGATTAATCATCACGGCCACATGTATTCTGTTGATGGTAATCAGCTGGCTTGTTTATTGCTGGATCATATTTTAGAAGCACTTTCCAAGCAAAAAGGTCTTCCTAAAAATGCTGCTTTTGTGAAAACTATCGTTACCTCAGAACTTTTTCAAAAAATATGTGAAAGCTATGGTAAACCATGCTTTAATGTACTTTCAGGCTTTAAGTATATAGCAGAAAAAATTCATGAATGGGAAAGCTCATTGCCTTGTTATCAGTATTTATTTGGTGTTGAAGAGTCTTGCGGCTATCTTTATGGAACTTTAGCACGCGATAAAGATGCAGTCCTCACCTCCCTATTAATTTGTGAAATGGCTTTACACACCAAACTTCAAGGCAAAACATTAATAGATAAACTCCACGAGCTTTGGCAAAAGTATGGCACTTATGTAGAAAAAACTTTTGTTTTAAAATTTAAGGATACTAACGCTGGCAAAGGGCAAATACTCAGAGGAATAAGTGCATTACAAAAAAATCCTCCCCAAACAATTGGAGGGATTGAAGTGATTAGGATGGAAGATTACTTGACATCCAAACGAATGGATTTGAAAACAGGAAAAAGTGAGGAAATTTTTCTTAATAAATCGGAATTTTTGGTATTTTATTTAGCTGATGAGTCTAAACTAGCCATTCGCCCTTCAGGAACAGAACCCAAGCTTAAAGTTTACTGTGGGGTGAGAAAGAAAAATTTTATAAATGTGGAAGAGGCTGCAGCGGAAGGAAAAAAGCATGCTCAATTTCTTCTAACAGCCTTTCAATGCCAGCTTTATAAAAGTTATCTAGGAAGCATAAGTAATGATTAGCCCCACTTTTTCTTCCAAGCGATGCTCTTAGTGAAGGTAAATAGCAAAGCTAGTAAGAAATAACTAACTTTTCAACATAATTAAGCTCCTTATTTTGAAGATAGCTTAAGGAAAAATTTTTGTATGATGCCTATAAATTCAGATGAGCCTTTTAGTTGCTTAAGGCAAAGCTTTTTAGAAATAGATCCTGCTCGAAAAAAGCTATTTTTGAATCAACTCTCTTATTCCCAGCGAGAAGATCTTCTTAAAATCATTCGTCAGGGTGCTAAAGCGCAAGTTAGTAAAGAAAGTTTTCTTTTTCTAAAAAGCCAAGTAAAAAACATTCATCATTTAATGCCTAATTTAACGAGCACACGCAATTATTCTATTCTCTCTCAAATGCTTGCCAAATGCAAAGCCTTCGTAAAGCATCTACTAGCTTTTTTCAATATTATGACTGCTATGGCTACTCACTTAGTGGCTCAAAAGATTTTATTTAAAAATAAAACTTCCGTAGAACAAAAACCCTACATTACTGAACTGGCTTTTCTGAAACTTCTCCAGACAATCCCCAGCTCTCAGGAAGGTAACCATAAAATCAACTTTGCAAAATTACTAACCGAGCATGGCTATGCTGCCGAATTTAAAAATATTGAATTTTCTGCTGACTTTCAATTTTTTAAAAATGCTGATTTGGAAGGAATTGTTTTTAGCCATTGTACCCTTCGCTGGAATCATTTTGGAAAATCAAAATTAGAAAATGTGGTTTTTCAGGGATGTAATTTATCAAATATATCTTTTATGAATACCTCTCTTACAAATTGCTTCTTTAATCACTGTGAAATGCGCGAAGTGATGTTTACAGCAGCCGAGCTGCATAGCACGGCGTTTAAAAGCAGCTCGCTTATTACTTGTAGTTTTGAGGACGCCGCTCTACGCCAATGTTCTTTTCATAAAGTTATCATGCCAGCCACGCATTTTCTTGAAGCAGTAGTCATTGATACTACCATCCAAAAAAGTGAATTAAAAAATACAGTATTTTTTGGCAACTTAGATAAGTTTGATTTTCCTGCCAATGATCTATCTCGTCAAAGTGCTATAATTTCTAAACCCGCTACAGCTATTTTAGTCCATCCTGAGAATCGAGGGTTAAGTGTTCCCAAAGTGTTCATCAAATTAGATAAGATTGCTGGCTTGCTGCCGCTTCGTATTACCGTTCAACCACAAAAGCTTACTAAAGAAGCTACAAATCAAGAAGCTAACATTCTAATCAATAAGGTAGGCCCCTATCACAAAAGTAAAACTCCTATTCCTCAACGCATCATGCAGGCTATAGCTGAAAACCCTCATCTCTACCCCAGCTGTGCCTCAATTTTAAAAAAAGCTCATACATTAGCCTCTGAAGTAGATTCTTTCTTTTTGCCTGGTGGTGAAGATATACCGCCTGCCCTTTATGGAAGAAAAGAGGAAGAGCCTACAGAATGGGATAGAGATTATCGTCGTTCTATTCTAGAATTGTCGATGATGCATTACGTCCATCATCAAGGGCTTCCTTTAATGGCTAATTGCCGAGGTTTCCAGCTAGCCAATGTTTATTTTGGAGCCCAGCTTGAGCAGCATGTGGAGGGACATAACAATGTCTTACAAATATTACATCGTGCGAAAAAATCTTATCACGGGCTTACTTATAAAGCCTTAAAAAAGCCTATGATTAGCTTAAGCTCCCACCATCAAGGAGTTCCCACAGAATTTGCAGCCACTGAATTTATTGAGCCTTTAATAGAATATAAGGGCTTAGTGAAGGCTTCTGAAACTGAATACTCGGGAGCCGTGCCCCTAATATTATTGCAATTTCACCCTGAATTTCTCAAAGCCCAGACTGCTCACACATTTTTTTTAGAGCTAATTGATAAAGCTCTAAATTTCCTTCTGTCTAAAAGAAACGATCTCTTTTGGAAAATATTTTTTGACAGCGCGAATACCCATCGCTACCGCAAAATTAACTTAGCGGCTTTAAAAAACTCTGTAAAGCTTCATCGATAATTTTTTCTGGGAGCACTTTTGGCATCTTTCAAAAATACAATTATAGATTTGCAAAGCTAAGCTTACTTAGTAAACTTTCTAATAGTTATTTCTCTACTTAAGAAGAGGAGATATAAATAGGGAGCAGCTTAAAAGGCTTATTATACATTTAAAAAAACTTAAGCCTATATGGCCCAACCCTTTAAAAAGCTTCTCTTTACTTTAACAAGAGGAATTCTATAAAGTACCGGGCGGCATAAGGAGCAACTCAAAAGTGTATGAGGTTTTTTAAAAAAATTATACGGATAGCCTGAAAAAAGAATCTCCTCTCTGATCATTTTCCCTCTACTTTAAAGCCTACTTTTTTAAGATGAATGAGTGATTAAGGGAGCTACTTAAAAAGCCTATGATTTATTATTTTTATGAGCAACCGCCCGTTTTCTAGGATGATTACGCTCAGGAGGAGGACTCCCTATCCAGATAGGCTTGCGTCGAATGTGGTGTAAGACGCGGCTTAAAGCTTTTAGCTCTTTATCTGTCACCAAAGTAACGACAACTCCTGCCCGCTCTTGGCGGCCCGTACGGCCAGAGCGATGGACATATACATCGGGGCTATCAGAAAGTTGATAGATAAACACATGGGTGATATTAGAAAAATCTAAGCCTCGTGCCGCAATATCAGTAGCTACTAAATGACGTATTTTGCCATGGCGAAATTTATTGGTAATTATAGAACGTACATCTTGACCCAATCCCGCATGCAACAAATCGACGTCCCCCATTTTACGTTGCAATGTTCGGCAAACTTTTTCGCATTGGATTCTTGAATGGCAAAAAATGATGGTTTGCTTAGGCTTTAATTCTTCTAATAAGCTACATAAAGCTTGATCTCGCTGATCATAACGGCAATATAAAAAGCGATGCTCTATCGACTCTGGAGAGACTTCATTTGACAACAAAGAGATTTCTTGCGGCGCTTTCATATGTTTTTTTGCCATGCTACGAATCTCTTCTTGCATCGTTGCAGAAAATAATAGCGTTTGATGCTCATGGACCAGGCAATTAATAATGAAAGCCAAGTCATCATAAAAACCCATGCCAAGCATTTCATCAGCTTCATCTAATACTAGGATATCTACTTGTGTCAAGTCGATTTGTCGGCTATAGATAAAGTCAATTAAACGCCCTGGTGTAGCTACTAACACTTGCACACCCGATTTTAGTTTAGCTTGCTGCATGGTCGCATCTTCTCCTCCAAAAATAGCAAAAGCTTTCACTTTTTTTTCATAGCCAATTTTTTGAGCTTCCGTGGCATATTGCATAGCCAGTTCACGCGTGGGAACAATGATAAGAGCTTGTACGTGAGGAGAGTCAGGATTTACTTTATTACAAATCGGGATTGCACAGGCGGCTGTTTTACCTGAGCCTGTTTTAGACAAAGCGATAAGGTCTTTTCCTTGTAGTATCAAGGGAATAGCTTGGGCTTGAATAGCAGAAGGTTGTTTGTATTGCATCCTTTCAAGAGATTTAAGAATCAAAGGATCAAGGTTCATATTTTCAAATAATGTCATTGGCACCGTTTTTTAATATTATTCGCAAGAATTTTTATAGATATAAAACTAGGGATAAAATGACGAAAGAAGACAGCTAAGCGGTATTTCCAGTTAAAAACATTGATAGTTTTTAAGCTTTTAATTTGCTTCCATATCTGTTCAGCAGCAAACTGAGAAGTCATAATACCCTTTTTATTAATCGCAGGATTTCCGCCTGCGCGGATTCTAAAATTAGTGTCAACCATGCCTGGGCAAGCTACCAAAACTCTTATTCCTTTCGAACGCAGCTCATAATCTAAAGAATAGGACAGCTTATTCACAAAGCTTTTGGAGGCAGCATATACCGAGAAATAAGGAAATGTAAAAAATGCAGCCACCGAAGAGACATTCATAATTACCCCTGTTTTATTAGCTTTTTCCATAGCTTTAGCGGCCTCAAGGCTTAATTCAAGTAAAGCCACACCGTTAACCTCTAATATTTGCATCTGTTGTTCTGTAGTATAGTTAATAGCTTCATTATATAAAGCAAAACCGGCATTATTGATAATTAGATCCGGAGCTTGTTGACGAATAATCTTTACGAGAGCTTGCCTTCCTTCTGAGGTAGAAAGATCTGCTGGGACAGTTTCCACGCTTACTTTTAGCCTTAAGACTTGCGCAGCTTTTTCCAGCTGAACAAGATGACGGCCACTTATAATTAAACGAATGCCCTCAGAAGCTAGAACCTCACAAAGAGCATAGCCAATTCCTGAGGTGGCACCGGTCACTAATGCTAAAGAAGGGGCTGGCACTCTACGCCTCACAGGAAGGAATTGTTTCACCATTAGCTGTTTCTTTTTTAAGCTCTTTGGTAGGATATTTGACACGAGAGTGACCTGAAGCCACCAGTGTTTTAATCAATGTTTCTTTCACCATAGCTAATTCTTCAAAAGTCAGTAAACAATCATCAAACTGCCCATCATCTGCTTTTTCACGAATTAAGCGATTAGACAACTCGGATAAAGTATGCTCAGTCACTTTATCTAAAGATCTTGAAGCAGCCTCTAGGGTATCCGCAATCATAATGATGACAGATTCTTTGCTACGTGGCCTAGGTCCCGAATAGCGGAAATCTTTTTCATCCACCCGATCGATATCCCCCTCCATTTTTTCTAATTGCTTACGATAGAAATAATAGACCCGTGTAGTGCCATGATGTTCTTTAATAATATCGATGAATTGTTCAGGCAGACCTGCTTTGCGTCCCATAGCTACACCTTCACTGACGTGAGCCAAAATCACCTGTGCTGATTCTAAAGGCGTTAGCAATTGGTGAATATTCATCCCTCCTTGTTGGTTTTCAGTAAAATACTGAGGGGTTGCCAACTTGCCCACATCATGGTACAAGGTGGCCACTCTACAAAAAAGTCCATTGGCTCCTATAGCAGAAGCAGCTGACTCTGCTAGATTACCCACAACTACCGAATGCTGATAGGTACCGGGGGCTTCTATAGTCAGACGGCGTAGCAAATCGTTATTAGGATCCATGTACTCCATTAAAGTGACATCGGTCATGATACGAAAGACTGATTCGAAAAGAGGTAGAAGCCCTACCACGAGGATAGCACTTAAAAGTAGAAAAAAAGCTACACACATAATATCGGGGAAAAGAGAAAAATTCCATAAAGAATTATTATAGAAAGACATGGCTAATATCAGTCCCACTGCACTAATCCAGGCTTTGCCGCAGACTACAAATATTTCTTTACGTTTACGCAGCGAATGAGTACTTAAGATGGCCACTAGGGCAGTGGCTAAGTTTAGAATCATAAACCCTTGCCGATCAAACGCCAGGGTCATAGTGAAAATAAAGGTTAAAAGAGCGCTTACAAAAGTGGCAACAGCTGAATTCATCAAACTACAAAGTAAAATAGCTGCAAAGGGAACGAATAGAGGATATCGCACCACTTCAATTAAATTGATTTTAGAGTTAAGTAAAAAAAACTCGGTAATCTTAGTTAACCCTAGAGTGAGGAGCACAATGGTAACAATGAGAAATAGCTTACGATTAGAGGTTAGTATAGAGGGGCTATTAACATGAAAATAGGCTACGCAAATACCTGTCAAAAGTAAAGCCATAACAAAGCTACCCAGCAAAGTCAAAGGATGCCATAGGTTGCGGCTTTCCCCTAAAGCTTTTTTCATGGCTTGCAACATGGCAATGTGCCGAGCAGTTACTTTATCGCCCTGATTTATTATCCGACTTCCTGCACTTACATGCGTATACTTATCAGGCACTAAAGCTTGAATTTTTCTACTAATGTAGCGATAAGCGGGAAAATCTTCTTGAACTTTCCAGGTTTTAGCTTGAAAATAATCAATAATAAAATTAGCCGTTACATTTGATATAAAAGTGGTAGGAAAAGTAAATTCTTTGACATAATCCCACACGGATGAAGGAATGATAACATCCTCCATTTCTTCTGGAGTGTAAGCTAAGTAATTTTCCGTTGATAACCCTATATCTTGCATCTTCTGCATCGTACGAGGATCAGTAAAACGCAGTTTTAACAGAGTTTTTTCCAGGGCATCTACCCCTTTATACATTTCTTCAAAAGTGCTTTTTTCTGAGTATTTGCGCCAATCCTGATTATAAATAAGAAAGTTTTCAAATTCTATTCGTCTTTGCCGTACATACTTTTCAGATAAAGCATAAATCTTGCCTACATCTTTAACTACTTCTTGCTTTAAAATGATGGTGGCTTCTTCATCATAAAAGTCAAAATCTACTTGTGTAACAGTATAGTTAGGAGCAATACTATTTAACTCAAGCACTTCTACACGAACTTCTCGAAAGTGGAGAAAAGCAAAAAAGCAAATGAAAAAAATAGTACCAATGAGTAAACGTATTCCAAAACTTTTGTCAAAAAAACCTTGCTCGCGGGAAAACTTTAACTCATTATAGTTGGCAATCTCGCTCGCTTTGTCATTCATATTATTTTATCCTAATCTTCTATAAATTCTTGTTCCCATCCTATAAAATGCTTAGTGAACCAAGAGTTACATCAAGTCACCATCATAACATATTAATTAAAATTAATCCCCACTTTTATTTGTTGCTGCCCCCTCAAATCATGAGCCATGCCATGCTGCAAAGATAAATGAGACAATTTTTTAGAGGCTAGGTGCCCTAATTTACAGCTGCTAGCTTATTTCTTTCTTGTTAACGTCTTTTTTGCAAAAAGCCTACCCAAGCCCTATCCTAGCTAAAAAATATTTTTTGCCGACAGGTCAAAATTATCTATTTTATTATTTATTTCTTGCAGCATATTGGCAGCTTTCTTCAGAATCAGTTACTCAATTCCTTTAGTCGCCCGATCTACATATGCGTAAGAGTAATAAAAAAAAAGTGTTAGTTACCGGCGGAGCTGGCTTTATTGGCTCAACTGTGAACAAGTTACTTCACGAAGCTGACTACGATACTGTCATTTTGGATAACTTAAGCCAGGGCAAACGCAACCGTGTAAAGTGGGGAACTTTTATTGAAGGCGACATGGGTGATCCCCTTCTCTTAAAAAAACTTTTTGCTAACCAGCAGTTTGATGCTGTGATGCACTTTGCTGCCTTTATTAATGTAGGTGAATCTGTACATAGCCCAGAAAAATATTATATTAACAACGTTTCCTCTACATTAAATTTATTGAAATGTATTAAAGAATTTAGTGTTAAGGTCTTTATATTTTCTTCCTCCGCAGCTGTGTATGGTTTACCTCAGGCTAACTTCATTTCTGAAGATCATCCCACTCATCCTATTAATCCCTACGGTGAAAGCAAGCTTATTATTGAGAAAATTTTAGATGATATGGATAAAGCTTATGGAATTAAATCTGCTAAACTGCGCTACTTTAATGCGGCCGGTGGGGATCCGGAAGGAAAAATCAAAAATGATTTCTCTGCCTCCTCCAATCTTATTCCTATCGTTCTTCAAGCTATTTTAGATAATCGACCTGTCACTATTTTTGGAAAAGACTACCCTACTCCCGATGGAACTTGTTTAAGAGACTACATTCATATCTACGACTTAGCTACTGCACATATCAGGGCCATGGAGAAATTATTAGCTGGAGGCCCCACGGAAATTTATAATTTAGGAAATGGAAAGGGATTTAGTGTACAAGAAGTTCTTCAAGTCGCTGAAAAGGTGACAAAGCGAAAAATTCAAGTCCTTGAAGGCCCCCCACGTCCGGGAGATCCTCCTTACCTTTTAGCCAATGCTCATAAAGCTAAACAAGAGTTAAACTGGCAGATTAAATACCCTAGCCTTGAAGAGATGATTGACCACGCTTGGGCCTCTTTGGAACAGTAATAAAGAAAACAATCACTTGGTCTTTAGATGGAAAGCTAGCCTTTTAATTTAAAAATTAATTTGATCTATCTATCTATCTATCTATCTATCTATCTATCTATCTATCTATCTATCTATCTATCTTTTAAAGCTGCTTTTTTCATTGGCATTCTCTTTATTAATTTGTATTTAGCAGCTTATGCACTCACTGACTATTAAGTTTGCAATAGGCTCCTTGTAGTTAAGGCAGTCCTATATTTAATAAAAGCCTAATTTTAAGGAAAGAGTTAGCCTGCAAATGCTAAATTTTCTTTTTGGGAGATAGAGTTATACCTTCTTTAGCCGTTAGGTTTAATCTTTCCCTTTTCTTAAGAAGATGGCTTAAAATTGGCCATTTTTCTACATAAAAGAATTACACCTTAGAAGAGCTTAATTATGTTAAGGACCCATCCTAAGTAGGCCTATAAGAAGTTTTTTTGCTTAGCACAAATTCCTCCTTCCTTAAAATTACTCAAGGCAAGTAAAATAGATAAAAAAACATTCAAACATCTTTTATGACCTCCTATCAAGTCCTGGCTAGAAAATATCGACCTCAAACTTTTGCGGAAGTTCTAAACCAAGATGCTATTGTAACAACGCTTAAAAATGCCATTAAGAATAATCGCCTGGCACAAGCTTACCTGTTTTGTGGCTCTAGAGGAACAGGCAAGACTACCCTAGCTCGTATCCTTGCCAAAGCATTAAATTGTCATCATCTTACTGAGCAGTTTGAGCCCTGCAATCGATGTAAATCTTGCCAAGAAATCACTTCTGGCCATTCCCTAGACGTTCTAGAGATTGATGGAGCTTCTAACCGGGGGATTGACGACATTCGTCAAATTAATGAAACTGTGGGGTATGCTGCCTCAGCGGGTGGATATAAAATCTACATTATCGACGAAGTCCATATGCTCACTAAAGAAGCTTTTAATGCTTTGTTGAAAACTCTTGAAGAGCCGCCTCCTAAAGTTAAATTTTTATTTGCTACTACCGAGGCGCATAAAGTTCTGCCTACTATTTTAAGTCGCTGCCAACGTTTTAATCTTAAACGCATCTCTCCTCTACTCATCCAAGCAAAGCTGCGTAAGATTGCAGAAGAGCAAAATATTCAGGTCGAAGATGAGGCCCTTCGTCTAATAGCTAATCATGCAGAGGGAGGGCTGCGAGATGCCGAATCACTTTTTGACCAAGTCTTATCTTTTCATGATGGTTTGATTACTGCTTCCACGGTAGCTTGCATGTTAGGTATTGTAGAAAGCGATTATTTTTTCAAATTAGATAAAGCTAGCCAAGAAAGTAATTTAGCGGTAGCGTTTGACATTAGCGAAGAGATATTTTCTCAGGGTAAGGATATAGTTTATTTTGTTGAGAAATTAACCGAGCACTTTCGCAATATCTTGGTTGTCAAGCTCTCGGGCACGCAAGCACCTTTCTTGCATCTATCCGAGGAAGAACGCGAGAAATATGCAGTTTCTGCTAAAGTGTACTCTCAAGAAGCTTGCTTAATGATTTTAGACTTTTTAGTAGAAGCTCATCATCAAATCCGATTCGCTCCTTCACCTAAAACAACTCTAGAAGCTTTACTCTTGCGGATCATTCGTGCTCAATCCCGAATTCCTGTAGACATTCTTGTGCGTCGCTTAGTGGATCTAGAGCAAAAGATAAGCAAAGAAGGATCCTCACTAGAAAACCCTTCTAAAGTTACAGCTGTGCGACCTGTTGCTACACCAGCTATCTCTTCTGCGCCACCCAGTTCGCCTATCAAGCCAGAAGCACCTTCTCCTGCTCCTAAGTTAGAACCCTTAGTAGATAGAGCTGCAAAAGAAATTCCTTCATTATCTAAAACTAGCGATAAGCTTGCCCCTACTAGTGTTGATCCCACTCCTTGTGCTACACCAGCTATCTCTTCTGCGCCACTTGGTTCACCTATCAAGCCAGAAGCGCCTTCTCCTGCTCCTAAGTTAGAACCCTTAGTAGATAGAGCTGCAAAAGAAATTCCTTCATTCTCTAAAACTAGCGATAAGCTTGCCTCTACTAGTGTTGATCCTACTCCTTCCCCTGCTGACCTTGGAATCGTAGAAATAGTAGAAAAAAAAGGTTTGCTTGCCAATAGTAAAGTCACAAAGGAGAAGCTGGATCCTAGCAAGATCAGTCGCTATGATACGATTATGCAGTTTGCAGCCGTAGAATTAGAAGGAACCATTCAAAAGAAATTAAGTTAAGGAAATATATGGGCACAGGTTTTTCAAAGCAAAAAAAGCAAGCTAAAATGCTACAGGATCAATTCTCCAAATTGCAGACTCAATTACAAGCCACTGAAGTGGTAGGAAGTGCTGGTAACGGTCTTGTATCGATTACTTTATCGGGCGAGCACGAACTAAAGCAGATTAAAATTAAGCCTGAATGTGTAGATCCTGAAGATGTGGAAGGACTTGAAGATCTTATTAAAGCCGCTTATAAAGATGCTTTTACAAAGCTTAAAGAGCAAAACCCCAAAATACCTAGCCTACCTGGTATGCCTAATTTAGGTGGATTTGGCTTCTAAAGCCATCTCTTTCCTTATAAAAATCAAAAATTTATTTTAGGAATTTTATAAGTTTTTTTCTCACTGCCTGGCAAATGCGAAAGAAAAAGGGCACGAAAAATAAAATAAAGAATGATAGGCAAGCTATAAGATAGATAGATTTTCTACTTTTCTAAATCACCTTTGACATTTTTATACTCCGGTATTTTTTATCCTATGCTTCCGAGAAACTTCTTAAGCAATTATATAGATGTAAAAACCATACCTTTAGGCAAATGTAGAAGTTGAAGAGATGTTTTCCTTTGAAAATAGAGACATAGCTTTAAAGCATAGGCGTAGAGTAACAAGCGATATTATTTACCTTTATTGAAAAGCAGAAAAATTTCCATGCTTCACATCAGCTCTTCTAAAGAAGCACGAGCGAAATGTGCATAAAAAGTTTCATCCAAAAGGGCTTGTATTTCAGAAGTGCTTGCTAAAGATAGCGCTTTTTCAGCTAACTTACAGCATGAGATAATGCTTGAGCAGCGAATCGCCTGCTTGATTAAAGGTATATAGCGGGCAGCTACTGACACTTCCTGGATCCCCAATCCCATCAATAAAGGAATATATTTAGGATTAGCAGCCATTTCACCGCAAATGCTGACAGGCACGTTATGCCTATTAGCTTCAATGACCACATGTCGTATTAATCTTAAGACACATGGATGCATAGGTTGATATAAATGGCTCATGGTATTATCACAGCGATCCACCGCTAAAGTATATTGGATAAGATCGTTAGTTCCTATAGAAAGAAAATCAGACTCACGCGCCAGAAGATCAGAAATAATAGCTGCTGAGGGCACTTCAATCATGCACCCTAAGTTAACTAAAGAATTAACTTTTACTTGCCTAGCAGCCTCTTGGGTCATGCGTTTAGCTTCAATTAACTCGGATAAAGAAGAGACCATAGGAAAAAGAATATTAACTTCACCAAATGCACTGGCACGTAGGATAGCACGCAGCTGGGTCATAAAAATATCTTTCTCTCGTTCTAAACTTCCTACCGCTCTAAATCCCAGGAAAGCATTTCCTGTTTGACCTGGAGAAGCTTCAATGCCTGCTTTATCCCGCCCCACATCAAAAGTTCGAATAGTAATAGGCAGACCTTGCATATTTTCCACGAGTTCTCGATAAATTTCGAACTGCTCATCCTCTGTGGGTAAGCGCTCCCGACCTACTAAAATATTTTCAGAGCGGTATAATCCTACCCCCTCACCACCATATTCATGGATTTTCTTAACTTCGCTGCTGGTTTCTATATTAGCTAGAAGTCTCATTTTATAGCCGTCATAAGTTTCTATATCATGAGAGTCTGTCTGCCTTAATCGAAGACGTCTAGCATTTAACTCCTCACTTAACCTTTCATATTGGGCTAATGTCTCGGAAGAAGGATTAAAAATTAGCTCCCCATTTCTTCCGTCGACAATCACTAGGTAATCCGAGCAGCTCGACACTTCGTCAAATGCTATGTTGGTCATATAAGGAATTTCTTTAGCCCGGGCAAGGATGGCAGCGTGAGCGGTAGCACTTCCTCTTTCGGATACGATAGCCCTTACACATTTCTGGCTAGCTTCTGCAGTTTCCGCGGGACTTAGATCCTTTACGAAAAGTATCGAGTCTGGTAAAAGCTCATCAAAAGCACTTTTTGTTTCCTTATGAAGATAGGCTATAATACGGCGAGAGATATCCTGTACATCTTTAAATCTCTCTCGAAAAAACATATCCTCTAAGGTATCAAATTTTTTCTGATACTCTTGAATCAATTGATGAAGAATATATTCAGGAATTTTGCGTTTAGAATGGATTTGCTTGCTAACTTCGGTAATTAATAAAGGGTCGGACAAAAGTTGTAATTGCGCTTCTAAAATGGCAGCCCCCTCCTCCATGCCATCTAGTTCAAGCTGATTTTTAATTGACTGTAAATCATTGATGACTGATTGGACAGCCGCTTGAAAACGTTCGGTTTCAGCCTCGACTTTATAAGCCGGAATGTTTTCATCTGGAAAACTTTTTTGTAAAGTTTTTAGAAAAAAAGGCTTTCCAATCGCTATTCCACTGGAAATTACATTGCCAGTTAACCGAATTTCTTCTAGATTAGAGTGTGGCAATTTTACTCCTCAAATTGATTTTCAAATGCTTGAACAAGCCTTTCTAAAGTCTCTTTAGCATCTTCACCCACCACTTCGATCGTGATTTTAGAATTTCTTCTTGCAGCTAACATGAGGATACTAAGAATGCTTTTAGCGTTGATTTCCTCTTTTTTATGTTTAAAGGTTACATCACTTTTACTGTTTTGCAGCAGTTTCACAATAACTGTTGCAGGGCGGGTATGAAGGCCCATTTTATTTTTAACTTGCACTTGACTCGATAGCTTCACGGATCCTTTTCCTTGTTTGATTTTTAGAAGAAATCATATCTAACAACTTATTATTAAACTCTTTTGCAGAATTATATCCCATTGCTTTTAGGCGATGATTAAGAGCGATGGTCTCTAATAATAATACTACATCGCGACCTGGTTTCACAGGCAGCACATGATAGGGAATATTTAATCCTAGCAGATCACAGTAATTTTCTACCAAACCTACTCGATCATAAAAATGTTGATCGTCCCAAGCTTCCAGCTTAACCACAATATCTATACTTTTGTTATCTCTTACACATACAGCCCCATATAGGTGAGCGACATTAATAATCCCTATTCCTCGAATTTCCATATGATGCCGAGTCAATTCTGCTCCAAATCCTTCCACATAAGAGTCTTCCCTTTTTTTAACTTTGACTACATCATCCGATATAAGTCGATGGCCTCTTTCAATAAGACCTAAAGCCGCTTCACTTTTCCCTACGGATGAATCGCCTTTAATCAAGACCCCTACCCCAAAAACTTCTACCAATGTACCATGGCAGGTCATACTAGGAGAAAACTCTTCACTTAATAAGAGCGTAAGCTTGCTAAGCAAGCTCATCGTGCTCATGCTAGACCTGAAAAGAGAAATACCTTTATTTTGACATAACGCGACTAGTTCTTTTAAGGGCAATAGCCTTCTAGCCACAATTACAGCAGGAGTAGCAGTCGTAAGGATCTCTTTTAAGCGATTGACACGTAGTTCAGGATCTAAGTCTCTCAAATATTCCATTTCGACTCGCCCAAATACAAGAATACGCTTGTAAGCATGATTTTTCATAAAACCACATAAGCTAAGTCCCGGGCGATGAGACTCAGGTACTTTGATAGAACGCTTGAGTCCTTTATGACCTGCTACAAGCACCAGACCTAAATCATGACCATGTTTTTGGAAAAGTTCCTCTACCTTGTAAATCATATTTGCTAGCTTACTCTTCCATGATAAAATGTTAGCTCCTCTACAAAAGATGTAATAGCCCATTTAGAGGAGGAAAAATCTTTAAAATTTGATAGCTCTTTTATCTTTTTCAATTGAATAGAAGGATAAAGATTTCGTGGCACTAATCTACTGTTAGCCAAATAGTGGCTACCCCATAAACAATCGAAAAAGCAGTATTCCAAGAAAATCATAAATTTAATAAAGTTATACGGTTAATACTAAATTCCTTCTTTCACTAACAAAAATTTATCCTTATCTCTTACAAAAGCAGTCGAAAAACTATGTAACACTCTGGCATTTATCCTTCCCATTCTTTCTCAAGCTGTTTTTGCAGGATAAAGATTTTAATGGTAGCCGCGCTTTGCCCCCACAGTTTTTTAAAAGCCACTCGCCAATTAAATGCTCTAAACAAAAAAACTTACAACCACTTAAGACGACCGGTAATCAAATGATAGGGTTGTAGCAGGGTCTTAAAAATTTAAGTAAGTTAGCTCTTAATATTTTCCAGAAAAAACTTAAATTTTTTTCTAAAAAGAACGCTTGATGAAAACTTTCTCGGACACTAGGCACAGATAACTGAGAATGGTAATCTTTAACAGGTAAATTCATCGACTTATTCCTTAAAATTGAGGGGGATTAAGTGCTAAAAGCTATATTTGAACTATTTTCTAAATTTTTATCCTCCTTAAATAAGCCTTTAGCATGGAGCTCAATGATTAGAAAAATGCTAGCAAATTTTTTATTTTTTTCTTAAAAACTTTCCATTCATACTTTTACCAAATTTTTGGATTTCTTTGAATTTAATTAAGAAGGGTTTGCATTAATTATGTTAAAAAATTAAGATGAAAAGCAAACGGGCTAATTTTTTTAAAATTATATTTATTTCCTGATTTTCAGATACTTAGAAAAAAAAGGATGGCCGGACGTGGAGGTAAATAGGGTAAAACTAGAAAGATTAAATGTCGAATTTAAAGATTTGCAATCTGGAAATATGTCCCAGCATGCTTTTGCTGAGCTTATTCTTATAGAGCATATCCCTGGAGGGGCAGCCCCCTTATGTTATATCCTAAAAAATGATAAAATTTTTAATGAAGTCCTACCAGAAAATTTTCAATACCTACTTTCCACCTTAGATAGAGCAGCTTTTTACCCTATCGGTGAAGTATTAGCTATTAATAAAATTCATAAATACATCTTATTAAAAGATAATAATTCAATTTCTTATAATTATCTAATTATCACTTTTAGCAACCATTACGCTTTAATTAACTATGCCTTTTTAGCGGGCATCCATACATTAATAGATGCTCTTCGAGTCCGCAAAAAAATTCCTGCGGCTTTCCCCGACCCAATCAAAACTAGCCAAGCTAAAGAACGCCCTAAATTAAAAGGAACTAAAACATTAAGCTTTCCTCCATCTCTCCAAGCCCTTCAGTCTCGTAAAATAAATAAGTTGAAAGATCGAGGTTTAACTTGCTCCCTTAACAACCCAAACAAGAGATTATACGAAGTTCAAGTTTGATATCCTTAACCCCTTATATTTATTTTGTAAAAGTTATCCTGCTCTTTTCTATGGCCTTTCATTTTTGTTAGGAGTCTATAGTGGCTTAGGGATTTCATCTTCTACCCTCTTTATAAATAGCCTGCTTCTAACCATCCTTTTGCTCGCTTTTGTCTTTCACCAAGAATACAAAGCTGCAGTATTTAACTTCCTTCTTTTTTTAAGTGCTGCTTTCTATTCTTCTCTAGCCTTCCAACCTCCTCAGCTACCTGAACAAGGAGTTACAGGTACTGCGCTTATTCATATCTCTTCTTTATCGCGGAAAGCCACCTTCATAGGTAAAAGCTGGAACTATCAAGGTAAGCTGCTCTCTTTTACCGGGCATGAATCTTTAAATATCTATCCTAACATTTCTGTAATCATTTCTTTGCTAGATCATGCAGCGCTTAATCGTCCTTTAGCTAATAAAACCTACCTTTTACAAGGTAGGCTTAAACAGTCTAAAAATGGTAAATTTATTTTTAAGCCAGATAAATACCAGCCCTGGCACCCTTTAGCAAATAGTTGGGGTCTAGCAGAATGGCGCTTTAATGCCAAACAAGCCGTTAATAAATATATTTCTCAAAAAATATCTAAAAACCCAAATAGCCCTAGCAGCAGCTTTCTTTCAGGCATTACAACGGGCGAATTTGAAAATCGTCTTATGGCTTTTGAATTTTCACGTTTCGGCTTGCAACATATCATGGCTATTTCGGGCTTTCATTTCGCCATCGTAGCGGGCATGCTGGGTTTTATTTTATCTTGGATAGTAGGCCCCAAAACGAGTGTAAGTCTTCTTATGCTTTTTATGACTCTCTACTTTGCTTTTTTAGGGCCTTCCCCCTCTATCATTCGAGCATGGGTCAGCTGCATGCTAGGCTTTGGTGCTACCCTACTAGAAAAGCCTCCTTCTGGCCTCAATTCTTTGGGAATAGGATTGTTAATCGTTCTTATTTTTGACCCAGAATTAGCGCTTCATATAGGCTTCCAATTTAGCTTTGCCGTGACAGCAGCTATTCTAGTCTCTTATTTTTCCTTCGATTATTTACTCCAAAAGATTTTTGCTAAGAAAACCTTTAATCAATTAATGGCCATGAATCTTGCCAACCAGCATGGCTTTATCATTCTTACTTTATTCCGCCAAGCATTAGCACTCTCCATAGCGGTTACTTTAGCAGCTCTTCCTCTAACCCTCTATTATTTTCAAAAGTTTCCCTTGTGGAGTATAATCTATAATTTCTTTTTTCCTTGGATGGTAAGTGTTGCCCTCATGTTTTTATTAGCTGGTTTAATGGTAGGAATTTTAAGCTTTAGTCTAGCTCAGTTCATCCATAATTTTAATGAATCCTTTACTAACTTTGTCTTAGATTACGCCTATGGTATGCCCAAAAGCCTGGATTATAACATAAACCTTTTAGTAAATCAGGAAATAGCTATTTTATGGCTAGGAATATATTTTCTAGCAGGAATTTATGGACGACATTACTTGAGCCAGAAACAAAAGATTACTAGCCACGAACTCATTTTTTAAATACCCTGGCTTGCACTATCGCCTATAACTATTTGCAATTTTTTTAATATTTACTCTGCTATTTTATAGCGAAAAAGTTATCTTATTGACGAGTATGGAATGCTAAAGGGGGAAAAGATGATTTCCTTTTCATAGGTTAGCTTAAAAGATTTTATGAAGTTCCTGTAAATTAGCATCTATTGTTACTGTTCTTGGATGATGGATGCCATATAACCCGATACTAATTCTGAGCGCTTCTTTAGTATGATTGATAGCTAAGCATAAATTACCTTTTTCTTTGTAAATTTGTCCCAGTTTATAGTAATCATCTGCTATACTGGAATGATCACCACCAAAAAGCTTAAGGTCAATGGCAAGAGCTTTCTGTGTATATTTAAGAGCTTTTTCTAAATCTGTCTGCGCATGATATATTTCGCCTAAAATATTATAATAATTTGCTTCATCATGAAGGACCTTTTTATAATGATCTCGGTTAATTTTACGCGCTTTCATAACATATTTAATTGCTTTGTCAAAATTCCTTTTATCTTTATAGATAAGCCCTAGTGTGTAATAATCTGCTACTGTAGCAACATTTTCTTTCCCATGATGGTTTTCATCTAATTTAAGCGCTTTCTTGGCGTACACAAGCGCTTCATTTAAATTTCCTTGATCTCTTTTAATCACTGCCAGATTAATATAAAGCGAAGTTAGTTGCGGATTATTTTCCCCTTTCACCCTAAGCTCAATTTCATACGCCCGATTAATATACTCTGCGGCCAGATTCAACTTTCCTTGGTCCCCATTGATTATTTCTTGGTCCCTATAAATCATTGCCAGGTTAATGTAATAGATTGATATATCATAATGATCTTTACCTAAAATCTTAATGGCAATGTCGCATGCTTTTTTTGTATATTGAGCTGCCAGCTCTAACTTACCCTCCACCTTGTAAACTTGCCCTAAAGTATTATAATCTATTGCTACATTTAGATGATTCTCACCATAAAGATTATTATCAATTTTGAGAGCTTTCTGTGCATACTCAGACGCCTGCTGTAGGTTACCTTGTTCTTGGCTCACCATTACCAAATTATTGCACACTATCGCCAACGAAGGATGATTTTTATCCAAAAACTTACTGCCCATATTGAGCGCTTCCATAGAATACTTAGCCGAATTATCTGGATCTCCTTTGGCTTGATAGATTTGCCCTAAATTGTTGTAAACTTTTACAAGTGTTAAATCATTTTCTCTTTTAGCCCCTTTATTAAGTTGAAACGCTTTCTCAGCGTACATAAGCGCTTGATCTAAATCCCCCTGCTCTTTATATACTGATGCCAAGTTATTGTAATCTCTTTCTACATGTGGACTATCTTCACCATATAGTTTTCTATCTTTTTCGAGCGCACTGTGAGCAGATTCTATAGCTAAGCTAAAATCACCTCGAACTCGGTAAATATACCCTAGGGCACTTAACGCTTCAGGATCGTCTAATTTTGCTGAAAGATAGAAATTTTTGGCCTCTTCATATTGAAACAGCCTTAAGGCTATACTTCCACAAGTCTGGAATGAGTTATCATTTAAATCTGAAAATTTAAGATCCTCTTCATTGCCTGCTAAAAACTTTTGCATAATTTGATAGAAAGGAATAAAGATAGAGTAAATTTTTTTTATCTTTTCTAATTCCTCCTGATTTAAAGCAAACTGCTTTTTGATGAGAGCTGGATCTTCGAATCCAAAGGGTTTAACCAACGGGTTCATTATCTCTTGTTGCTTTTGATAATGGGAGTAAGTTTTAAGACGCATAAATAACGCTATACTCATCCACTCTTTTAGCTTATCAGTGGCGCCCTCCGTTATAACTCCTAACTTATTTAGCTCATCAATCCTAGTAAAGGTGTTGGAAGCCGCTATTCTTTTGAGAAGGGCTAACCTATCCAAAGCTAAATGAGGAAAGCGATAAAAATCATTTTTAACTTTAAAAAGCATTCCATGTCTGTCTAAATCGCCCAATCTCGGATCAAAAGCTTCCATATCAGCTAGCACAAGGTGTTGTTTGGCTAAGTACTGTCGAAGGCTGAGATCTCCTTGGCAAGGAATATCAAGTGTTTTCTGGAGTGCCTTACTATATTGCTCTGTTAATTCAAGATTGCCTAGTAGATGAGTAAAAGTTAGCAATTCCATAGGAAGGTGAGGCTCTTTTTTATGCCACCATTTTCCATGCTCATCTTTAGCAATATATTGCGCCATCCGTTCAGGAGTTTGAATAAGCTCAAATGTATTGCCGTCGTTACCAAAAGGAGTCTTACACCCCTTTCCTTCTACACCCGCTCCATCAAAGGCAAAGCCACGTGGCGTAATGCCATCAAAAAAATCCATAGCTTGCAAGCAAGGAATATTTAAAGCAGGAAGGATAGTTTCGCCTAAATTGATGACTTTCAAGTGAATCAAAGAGGCCAAACGTTTGAAATATTCTCGATTTGTTGGATTATCTTCTTTTATAAGAATGCCAAACTCTAAATCGGAATAAGGTGTCACCTCTTCTCTAGCTAATGAGCCAAAGCCTATCATGGCATACTCGCAAGGCTCAGCTCCTAAAGCGTCTACGCTCTGTTTTACAAGGATTTCAAAGAAAGCTTTTATCTGTTGAGTAATCTCACCAAATAGCTTTCGAACTTCTTCAGGGGAAGGATCGGGGCCGAGAGCTTGGATTTTCTCTTCTATTTCATCCCTAAATTTTTTTAATCCTTCTCGATTATTCCCAGATTGCTTTTTGATTTTAGGAATATCTACAGGTTCTCCTGTGCAAGCCTTGCTAAGCAAAATTTCTACTTTTGATAGCTTTTCTTTAATAATTGCTTGCTCGCCTAAAGGGGCATTATGTAGAGCATAATTATAAAGCCCAGCGGCTTGCAGGAGTGTTTCAGAAGTGGCTTTTCTTACATGCAGATCACCTAATCTTTCTATATAAAGGCTTTCTTGGATGGGATCTTTCTTTTGGATAGCACGTTTTAAAGCTTGCGTATAGGCTTTTTCTGCTTTTTCAATGCTTGCTTTTGATAAAAATTCATTGCTTTCTATATTTTTTTTTAATTCATCTGGGGTTAAATTATCAAAAGAAAGAAGCAACTTTTCATAAATTTTAGAAGACAAAGGGTTGAAGGAGCTAGATTCCTTAAAAGTCCCCTTCTTACTAGCAGAAGAACGTGGTTGTTTAATAGTAGAAAAGTTAATTTTAAAATCCTTTGACCAACGCCATTTCCATAAATCAGTTGCTTGAGCAATTTGCTTCCATTCTTTACACACAAGCCTTAAACTACATAAATCTCGCAAGCTAAGTTCTGCGCATATTTTTAAATCTATTTTTCCATATTTAATCGAATTTTCTAAAGACTGAGAAGGGGCTTCTTCTCTCGCCTTTAACTCAGGAAATACAATAGGCGTAAGGAGTGAACTTTCTGAAATCATTAAATTAGCTGCCTTTTATCTTAATTTGGTTTGATTTGGCTCTAAGTAAGCATGCATTAGTATGAGAAAATTTTATTTTTCATTCATTTGCCTATATAAGCAAAAAAACATTTGATAGCTAATTTTCTTCCTCGTTAAGTTATTATCATAGCAGCGCCTTTTACACAAAGTTATATTCTTATTCTCCAAGTCAACACAACGCTTCCCTTCCTGTTGACTTACCCTGCCTCTTAAGAAGTGTGTTTGTTTTCACCTCAGATGTTGAAAAAAGTGACTTGAGTTTCTGTAGGTTGCTGTTAATGTTTGCTACTTCAGGATGATGAATGCCATATGTAACAATGCCACTTCGAAGGGCTTGCTTAGTATAATCAAGCGCTTTTCCTAACTTCCCTTGCTCTTGATAAACCATTCCAAGGTCCTTACAATCTCTTATCACGAGAGGATGATTTTCACTGAAAAGTTTAATATTAATTTTGAGTGCTTTCTTGATATAGATGCCGGCTTGCTTCAATTTCCCTTGCTTTTGACAGATGAGCCCCAAATTCTTATAATCTTCAACTACCCGAGAATGATATTCGCCGTAATGCTGAATATTAATCTGAAGCCCCTGATGGATGTACTTAGCTGCTTTTCCTAGTTCTCCATGAGATTGATAAATTTGCCCTAAATGATGGCAAAGATTTGCTGCCTCTAAATGATTTGCACCATATACTTTAAGGAGAACACCTAGTGCTTGAGTGAATGACTTAGCAGCTTGCTCAACATTGCCTTGTTCTTGATAAATCGTTCCAAGATTATTGTGAACTCTTGCTACGCTAGGGTGATAATTGCCAAAAAGCTCGATACGGATTTTCAGTGCTTTTATGGCATTCTCTATGCCCTGCTCAAAATTTCCTTGCTCTCGATAGATTGTTCCAAGATTATTGTAACCTGTGGCTACATGAGGGTGGTTCTCTCCGAATAATTTAATACTTATTATAAGAGCCCTGCGGATCCATTTAAAAGCCTCTTTTGAATGACCTTGGCTTTGATAGATACTTCCTAGGTTATTATAACGAATAGCTATTTTTATATGATTTTTTCCTAATAATTTGAGATCGGTTTTTAAAGCTTGCTTCAAATACTTGGCTGCCTGCTCATCATCCTTCTGTGCATGATACATCAACCCTAAAATATTATAATTCTTGCTCATATTCGGATGATACTCTCCATACAGCTTGAGGTCTATATCAAGCGCGCGCTTAATGAGCTTTACTCCTTTTGCTAAATCCCCCTGCTCGTGATAGATTCGTCCTAGATTGCTAAAGTATATAGCTAGGCTAGAATGGTTTTTTCCGTAAAGCTTGCAGTCTATTTCAAGCGCTTGCTTGATATACTTAACTGCCTTTTTCAAGTTACCTTCTTCTAAATAGATGCATCCTAGATTGTTGTAACAATTGGCTGCCCTTAAGTTATTATTGCCATACAGCTTAATAGTGATTTTAAGGGCTAGCTTTATATAGTTAACAGCTTTTCCTAGTTTCCCCTGGTTTTGGTAGAAAACTCCTAAATTATTATAATCTCTTGCCACTTGCAGGCTATCTTTCCCCTCAAGCTTGAGGTCTATTTCAAGCGCTTGATAGATATGCTCAATCGCCTGCTCGAAATTTCCTTGGATTCCATCAATCATTCCCAAAGTATTTAATAAATCAGAGTTTCCTGAAGTTTCATTCCTTGCTAAACTATACCAATTTTTAGCTTCCTCGGGTTGGAAAAACCTTAGGGCTATATCTCCCTGCATTTGAGGAGAGTTTTCATCTAGCATTGAAAATTTTAATCTATCCTCACTCCCTAATAAAAACTCTTTCATAGCCTGATAAAAGGGAATAAAAACATGATAGATTTTTTTTATCTTTGCTAATGTTTTCCCATCTAAGCCAAGCTGCTTTTGTATAAGGGTAGATTCGTCAATATCAAAAACCTTAATGAGAGGATTCATCGTTTCCTGTTGGGCTTGATAATAGGAATAGGTTTTAAGGCGCATTAGTAACGCTGTGAGCATCCAATCTTTTAACTTTTCAGCAGCTTCCTGAGCCAAGACCCCTTGCTTGCTTAATTGATCGATCCTACTATACGTATCCACAGCTGCCACTTTATTAAAAAGCGCTAGCCTATCTAAAGCTAGATGAAGGAAACGATAAAAGTCATGTTTGGTGTTGAAAAGCATACCCTGACACTCTAGCTCTCCTATTCGTGGTTCGAAAACCATCATATCTTCTTCAACCAGATGATGCTTAGCTAAGTATTGACGAAGAGTAAGGCTTTTTTGATAACAAGTCTCCAGGTTTTCTTGTAATGCTTGTTTGTACTGTTCTGTTAATTTAAAGGAACCTAATAGATGAGTGTAGGTCACAAGCTCCAGCGGAAGATGAGGTTCTTGCTGATGCCACCAGTGGCCCTCTTCATCTTTAGCTATATATTGCGCCATCTTTTCAGGGGTTTGAATAAGCTCAAATGTTTGACGATTGCCATAAGGGGTTTTACAGCCTTTTCCTATTACTCCTGCCCCATCAAAGGCAAAACCCCTTGGAGTTATGCTATCAAAGAAATCAATCTCTTTTAAGCAAGGAATATCTAAAGCAGGGAGGATAGTTTCCCCTAAATTAATCACCTTCAAGTGAATTAAAGTTGTTAGACGCTTAAAATATTCCCTATTTATTAAAGTATCCTCTTTTATAAGAATACCAAATTCTAAATCGGAATAAAGAGTCATCTCTTCTCTAGCTAAGGAGCCAAAGCCTATCATCGCGTATTCGCAAGAGGGTGGTCCTAAAGCCTCACAGGCCTGGTTAACAAGTAACTTGAAAAAAACTTTTATCCCTCGAGAAATCTCATGATAAAGAGCTTTTATTTCTTGAGGAGAAGGGTTTTCAGGCAAGTTGTAAATTTTCTCTTCTGTTATATCTCTAAACTTTTTCAAGGCTTGACGATTGTCTACAAATCGTTTTTTCATTAAAGAAGGTTCTAAAGATTTTCCCTTGCAAAGCTTGGCAAGCAAACCTTCAACTTGTAAAAGCTTTTCTCTAATGATTTCTTGCTGGCCCGAAGAGCAGAGGCGTAAAGCATAATTATAAAGCCCTGCGGCTTGAAGAAGCGTTTCAGAGGTTTCTTTTGCAGCATAGATATCCCCTAACTTTTCAACGCAAAAGCTTTGCTGGATAGAATTATTTTCTTGAGCAGCACCTTTTAATATTAGCGCGTAAGTATTTTCAACTTCTTCTATTTTATCTTTCGATAAAAAGCCCTCTTTTTCTAAGCATTTTTCCTTGATGTAAGTGAGAGGGACAATAGGAAGAAAAATATTTTTATAAATTGCTGTAGGGCGAAAAGTTAAGGCGTTAGCATGAGGGTGATTGGAAACCTCATTCTCAAGAAGGTTGCTAGAAAATTGCTCTTTAATACCCTCCCTCTTTATCGCTTGGGAATAAAGTTCTCTCCATGTGCTAGGCTCTTGAGTAAGCTGCTTCCACTGCTTACAAGTAAGACTTGCTAGACACCAATCTTGCAATTTTAATTCTGCAAAGGTTTTTAATCCAATCTTTGCATATTCGATCCTGTTTAAAGAAGAAGGGATAGAATTTTTTTGACTCTCCTTAATAACCGAGAATGAAGAGAAATTAAGGTATAGATTTATAGCACCCATAAGCTTACCTGCCTGTCATTCATTTTTAGCATCCAATTTGCCTTTTAATGCAATGTGTAAACTTATTTATCATTCATATGCAGCCCTTCTAATTGATCTATCTAAAACCCTAGTAAACTTGATATAGGGAAAGCTTTTCATTTTTTTGCTAATTTCTCCCTCTAATTGGCATTTGGCTAAATTTTCTATACCATCAATTTATTGATTGTTTCAACTAACCCCCTCACTTTTTAAGTAAAATACTTTCCTGGCCATTTGCACGGTTTTTTTTCACTTATAGCTCGGAGGAAAAATTTATACATCAACAGCCTATTTCATAAACATTCAACATTTTATTCTTTATTTGCTAGGAAAGAAAATTGTAAATCCACTTCTCTTCTATCTAAATCATATTATACATGGACCAATTAAAAAGTTTACCGGGTGGATGGGCTCACATGGATAGCTGCATTTAGGCAAGCTCTTGACAAGCTTGTTGCCTATGCTGATAGTTGGAGGTTTACTTCTTCTTCTTATTTCCCTCTTAAATTTTTACCCTCCTTTTTTCTCAAGTGAAAAAGAAGCCCTTCTGCTGCTAGACGTTGCCAATTTGCCATTCTCACAAATTTGATTATAAGTAATGCTTACAGCATTTCTATTGACCTGCCATTTATCCACACCTTGATGAATTTCTCCCCTCATACTCTGCTGTTATTCTTTAAACATCCCTTGCATCTACGTGAAGCTGTAATGAACCCTACACGAGAATTTTATTTATCCCTCGTGCACACAAATAGCCTTGACTTTGCTTTATTAGGCTTTTGCCGAAAGTCATGTGTCTAGCATTTATCCGTCTACCTTTCCTAAACCCTCCAAATCTCTTTAGCTGATAACCAAGCTTTATGTGAGGATAAAGCTAGGCTTGGTTATCACAAAGTAACTCTATCAAGCAAGGCATAGGCAAAGAAATAGAAAGGGACCTATAAACGTTTAAAGCAAGAAAAACTTTTCAAGAGTTGAATTGAGAGGTATAGATCAAAGACCCTAGTTTTAAAATTACCGAGAATTGGCTTAACCTATTTTGACATCCAGAATAGGACTAAAGCCTCGCCTAAAAATACTTTCTTTGAACGTTATCCAGCTCACTCTTCTTCCTGCAGAGATAGGCCATTTTCTCAGCTACAATGGCTTTGCTTAAGCAGCAGCTATCTTGCCCCTCCTTCCTGTAAAGATTGGGCAGCTACTTAAGTGGCATTTTTTAGGTTAAAGGAAATCCAGTAAACTCTAAGGGCCTTGGGGGTTAGGCCTACTTAAGTTGGAGAGGAGAG
Source organism: Neochlamydia sp. AcF84 (assembly GCF_011087585.1). Classification (NCBI taxonomy): domain Bacteria; kingdom Pseudomonadati; phylum Chlamydiota; class Chlamydiia; order Parachlamydiales; family Parachlamydiaceae; genus Neochlamydia; species Neochlamydia sp. AcF84. The sequence continues at coordinate 118,209 of NZ_VJOT01000021.1, read as the reverse complement.
AGGATTAATATAGATAGAACCACCGCAAATGGAACCAATAGCCCTTGGCTATGTTTATCAATTTCCATTATTCTTTTATTAGCAGCGGGTTAAAGCCATCCCTCTCCAATCACTACAAGAAAGCAGGGTTTTAACTTTTTAAAGCCACGTCGTTGTTGGCTTTCTTTTTATGACGCCTCAAGGAGAGATCCTAAAAGTGGCTGCTATCCATAGCTATATCTTAATATATTTCTTAAAAATTATGGAAAAACCTATTGACCTAAATAGTGATTTTAAGTTAAATAACTTGTTTGTTATGCGGCGATCGTAGCTCAGTTGGTTAGAGCGTTGGATTGTGGTTCCAAATGTCGCGGGTTCGAATCCCGTCGATCGCCCTTTTTTACAAGTCAAATAGCTGCTGTGTCAACAATTGAAGCAATTTTCTTAGGATTCATTCAAGGTATTACCGAATTTTTACCTGTCAGCTCTTCTGGGCACCTGATTTTAGCTCAATACCTTTTAGGCATGCGTAATTTCAAAGATCTCATTGCTTTTGATCTTATCTGTCATTTGGGGACATTATTAGCCCTCTTCATTGCCTTTTTTAAAAAGATTAAAACACTTTTAACAAGTGAAAAAAAAGTGCTATACCTTCTTTTTATTGCTTTGCTGCCGCTTTTTCCCTTGGTATTTTTTCTTAAATTCATTAAAGCTTTTTTTGATCACATCGAATATTTAGGCTATTTTTTTCTTTTTACAGCTGCTCTTATGTATTTAGGAATTCGTTTTAGTAAAAACACTTCCTCAGTTACAGAGATGTCGAAGCATACTTGGAAAGAGGCCTTAACGATTGGTTTTTTTCAAGCGATGGCTGTGTTTCCGGGAATTTCCCGCAGTGGAGCTACTATTTCGGCAGCACGCTTGTTAGGTTGGAACTATGAACATGCGATCACTTTTTCCTTTCTTTTAGCTATTCCCACACTTATGGCTAGCATTATAGTCGAATTAGGCCAACTGATTTTAAAAAGAAACGAGTATATCTTACCCGCTATCTCTTGGGTACAGTATCTAGCAGGCTTTTTCTTTTCCTTCCTATTCGGAATAATTGCTTTGCATTATCTTCAAAAGCTAGCATCTAAACGCCTATTTATGTATTTTATAGGATATTGCCTGTTGGTAGGCATGGTAACAACTCTGTTTTTCAGAAACTTATAAGGGATCTTATGGCTAAAAAGAAAGCAGCAAAGGCAGCTTCTGAAAAAGCCCCTCCAGTGCCTATGCATAGCAGCATCTATGGAGTCATTGCTCTTGCTTCTACGTTTTTAATATTTTTAAGTTTGGTAAGCTTTGCTTACAATGAACGCACGCATCATTGGGTGGGGCTATTAGGCTATAGTATTGGCATGGTCTTCCATGGAATTTTTGGACTATCAAGCTACATTATATGTGGCTTTTGCACATGGGCAGGTTGGAGGCTTCTTATAGATAAACCCATCCGCCATATCGGTAGTAAACTCTTCTTTACTTTCTTGCTAATCCTTTCCTCCAGCATGATTTTAAACGTCGTCGAAGATCTTTATCCTTTGTTAGGCAATACTCTCAGTCAATTTTTTTATCCTAATTTATGGTTAAAACGTCAGCGTTATCATCTAGGTGGTGCCCCTTTATTTTACCTCTATAAAGATCTACCTATTTTTAACCTCTATCGTTTTATAGGGGTTTCAGGCGTGATGGTTTTATTTACCAGTACTTTACTAGCCAGCCTGTTTTTTATTTTTAAGATTATGCCTCAAAATTTAATCTTAAGCATTTCACGCCTTTTTTCTAAACTTAAAGCTAAGCTATCCAAAAATAATTCAAATGCTTTGAGTGCTTTAGCGCCATTAGAAAAAAAAGAAGTAAAAGTGGAAGTGGAAGCTAAAAAAGATAGTGACTTCATGCGCTATGTTAAATTGCGTATCCCTGGGTTTTTGGCAAGCACCCATTCGGATAATACCTCTATAGCCCAGGATCGTCCTCCCTCCCCAGAATTGCTGGCTATACGTCCAGAAATTAATTTGACTGCGCGTCCTTCTGTCTCCCGTAAAGAAAAAAATGAAGATCAGCTTTCTTTTCAATTACCAGCACAGCCTTTGCAAACGCCTTCTCCCCCGGCGAAAAAGAAAGAATTGGCAAATGAACAACTAGACAAAAGAGAAGCAGCCCTTAAGGCACAACGCGTGCATAATGGGGATTTTTCCGCTTACAATCTCCCCTCTTTTAATTTATTAACCAACCCAAAGAAATTTGACCAAACTTCTTTAAAGAAAGATTTAAAAAAGCAAGCTGAAGTATTAGAAGAAACACTGCTAAGCTTTGGCATTGAAGCTAAAGTGGGTCAAATTAATTGCGGACCTACCATCACCTCATTTGAGGTTCATCCCGCTATAGGCGTTAAAGTTCAACGTATAAAAACCTTAGAGAATGATATTGCTCTTAATATGGAAGCCAGATCAATTAGGATCATTGCTCCCATTCCTGGAAAAGCTGCTGTCGGCATCGAAGTGCCTAACCCCTCTCCTCAAGAAGTCAGCTTTAAAGATATGTTAACCACCTATCAGCAGGGTACAAAAAAGTTTCACATTCCTATCCTTCTTGGTAAAGCTGTCAATGGAGACTACGTAATGAGTGATCTTGCCAAGATGCCTCATTGCATTATCGCAGGCGCTACCGGTTCAGGCAAATCTGTTTGTATTAATACGATTGTCATGTCCATTGTGCTAAATGCTAGACCAGATGAGATTAAGCTTGTCATGGTGGATCCTAAGAAAGTAGAGCTAACCCCTTATACTCGCCTTCCTCACATGTTAGCGCCAGTGATTACCGAGCCCCATGGTGCTTGCGCTGCGCTGCGCTGGATGGTAAAAGAAATGGAAAAACGCTACGAGATCTTAAAACAAACCGGGGTAAGAAACATTGAAAGCTTTAATAACCGTGTCATCAATAAAGACTTTGAAGATTCTTTAAACATCGAAGTGCCTGAAAAAATGCCTTATATTGTAGGCATTATCGATGAGCTCGCCGACTTAATGATGGTTGCTAGTAGCGACATTGAAACACCTATTGCTCGTATTGCTCAGATGGCACGAGCTATTGGTATTCATCTTGTCCTAGCCACCCAGCGTCCCTCTCGAGAAGTCATTACGGGATTAATAAAAGCCAATTTTCCTACAAGGATTTCTTTTAAGGTTGCTAGCCGCATCAATAGTCAAATTATCCTGGATGAGACAGGCGCAGAGAGTTTATTAGGAAATGGAGATATGCTCTTTCTTCCTCCAGGTACTTCTCATTTAGTAAGAGCTCAAGGGGCTTTTATACGAGATGAAGATATCCACAGTGTTGTTAAATATATCTGCGATCAAGCCCCCCCTCATTATGTCATTGAGTCCTTTGATACCATCGGCTCTATCTCTATTGAAGATTCCGGTGGGTCAATAGTTTCGACGGATGCGCCCCAAGATGCCTTATATGATCAGGCCCTAGATATCGTGCTCAGTACAGGCAATGCTTCCACCACCTTTCTGCAACGCAAGCTAAAAATTGGCTACGCCCGTGCAGCTAGCTTAATGGACCAGCTCGAATCCCAAGGGGTTGTAAGCCCTGCAGAAGGAAGCAAGCCAAGAAAGATCTTAGCAGCTAAGCAAGGGATGCAAGCAGATGATGATTTATTAGAGGAGGAAGAAAATTTTTAAATAATCAAATAAAAAAACTTTCTTCTCAACCCTAACTTCATTGCAAAGAGCCAAGGATTAAACTTTTATAGCCGCTTTAGCTAAAATTTTATGTTTTGGATTTTTTAGTTTATTCTTCGTCAGTATTTTCATGTCGACGATGAGGAACTCCTGTCTCGAGCATTTCTAAATCGCTCTTAGCATAGTCCTCCATAAAATTCCCCTCCGTAATGTTTTCCACAAATACAGCATTTAGATGCTGGAAATAACGGAGTTTTTTTGCTATGCGATCACCTATTTTAGCCAAAACTTCTTCTTGGCCCTCTTTTTCAGAAGCTTCAAAGCTTCCTTCTAAACCATTTAATTGTTCTACCAAAAGTTCTTGCTTTTGTTGTAAAGGAGTAACTGCTTCTTCAGAAAATTCCTCCATCGATAAATCTTTTAAACCCTCGGCATTGCTCACTAGCTGATCTAATACATTTTCCATTTTTTCTAAAACTTGAACGGCTGTTTCCATGAGGTCTCCTCTTTATGATGTATGCATAGTTCTATGTATAATATTTGGTATTTAAATTAAACATTATGTTTTTTTAGAGACTAACCTCTTCATCTTTAGCCTTAAAAAACTTGCCTAAGGAAATGATTATATGATAAAACGTTCCTCATATTGATTAGGTATGTGACAAATGATTGGTTTCTGTCCTCTAGCTTCGGGCTCGAAAGGCAACTGCGTTTACTTAGGAACGCCGCAACTTAAGTTGCTTATTGATGCAGGCTTAAGTGCAAGAGCCACCAAAGAAAAACTTGCCGAAATAGGAGTAGACTTTCGAGAGCTAGATGCTATTTTAATTACCCACGAACATAGTGATCATATTCAAGGCCTTAAAGTTTTAGCCTTAAAAATGGGTATTCCTGTGTTTGCCAATCATGAGACCGCCAAAGGAATTGTCGAGCAATTACATGAATGTCCTAAGTTCAAAATATTTTCCACAGGAGAAAGTTTTGAATTTGGCGACCTTGAAATTCATCCTTTTAATATTCAACACGACACACTAGATCCTGTAGCATTTACTTTAAAGCTGGATGGATTAAAGCTTGGATTTTGTACAGATTTAGGATTTGTTTCCACGTTAGTCCTTCATCAATTGCAAGCTTGTGATTACCTTTATGTAGAGGCTAATCATCAACCTTCTATGGTCCATGCCAGTTCACGGCCTATGGTGTATAAACAGCGCGTTTTAAGCAGGAATGGCCACCTTTCTAATGAAGCATGCGCTGAGCTATTAAGCAAAGTTGCCCATCCTAATTTGAAACATGTCTACCTTGCCCATCTTTCTAGCGAATGCAATACACCTGAAACTGCCCTTGGCGTGGTTAAAGATAAACTTCAAAGTTATGGAATTGCTTTAGAGATGTGCGTAGCTCCTCAAGCTATGGTTAGCCAGCCGATCTATTTTTAATTTTTTTAAATCTCGCAAATAATTTTTTAATAAAATTCTTTAAATTATTCTCATTTTTTAAGAATAATAAAAAAGACCTATGAAAGCCATGGAAAATAGAGTTTAACTTTCTTCATCAGCACCCTATCCTTTTGATAGCTACAGCTTAAAAAATGACTTCTTTCCCTAGCTCTTTGCTTTTCCTTCTCCTCGATAAACAAGCGATACTGAAGCTTGATGAGTAGGATAAACTACTACATCAGCTAAATTGACATGAGGAGGGCGCGTAGCCATAAAAAGGACAATCTCGGCCACATCTTCCGCTGTCAAAGGTCGAATGTTTTCATAAACGGCATTAGCTTTATCCTTATCACCAGCGAATCTAACCAAGCTAAATTCTGTTTCAGCCATCCCAGGAGAAATCATAGAAACACGAAGAGGAGTATTCACCAGCTCTTTCCTTAATGTATCCGTAATAGCTTTAACAGCAAATTTAGTGGCACAATAAATCCCTCCTCCATGGTAGGTATCATGGCTGGAAATACTGCCTACATTGATGATATGCCCAGCATTTTTCTTAACCATGTGAGGAATAATCTGAGCACTAACATTGAGTAATCCTTTAATATTTATATCAATCATCTCATTCCAATCCTGCGTAGGCGTCTCCCATACTTTATTTAACCCTCTTACCATGCCAGCGTTGTTAATTAGAACATCCGGTAATATAGAATCCTTTGCCAATAGGCCCAATTTTTCTTCCACCCCTTTTTCATCTGAAATATCCAATTCTATCGATAGGATGTCGACACCATATTTTCCTCGTAAAGAGGTTTCAAGAGCTTGCAAGCGATCCTTACGCCTGGCAATATTAATTAAGTTAGCTCCCTCACGTGCAAAGGCTTCAGCAAAAGCTGCTCCAAACCCTGAACTTGCACCTGTAATTATAACTGTCTGATTTTTAAAATTTTGTTTCATCGCCTTCCTTATGAATGGCAAATTTATTATTGAGCGCCATTTACTTTTATATCGTATTTGATTTATCGTACCCCTAAACGGGGTCTTTATGGAAGCATATCTTTATCTTTTAATGGCCATAGCCGGCGAAGTTGTAGGGACCAGTGCATTAAAAGCCTCTTATGGGATGACTAAGCTTTTTCCTTCACTAGTAGTATTAGTGGGCTATGGGCTTACTTTTTGGTCCCTCTCCATTGCTCTTAAAACCTTACCTGTCGGCGTGGTTTATGCCATCTGGTCAGGATTAGGGATTGTAAGCATTATTTTGATTGGTGTTTATTTTTTTAACGAAGCTTTTTCCCTGATGCATCTATTAGGGACAGCTCTTATCTTAGCTGGAGTGGCAGTATTAATGCTATTCACAGGCCCTGTCAGCGAATAAACTTAAAAAGCAATCAATCTTTCAATGTTCAATGCATAACGCCTGTCAACATGAAGCAATAAAGAAAAAAAAGGAAGGAAGCCTATTTTAAGCTTTCAAAAAAACATAAGAAAATGGTGCCTATGTTTTAAAAAATTAAAAGCTATCTTTCAAACCACCTAGAATGCCAATAAGGCTCCTTCCCTACAATTTTCCTCTATAACAAACAGCCTGTCCACATTTATGAGACTGGCAGATGATGGGAGTATGGGAAAATAGTGAATTTATCGCATTAAGGCATCTCAAGAAAGTAGAAAAGAGCTTTTACCGCAGCAATAGAGATTGTCGCTAGCAAGCTTGTTAGGCAGGAAAGGCGGCTCAAAAAGGCCATGTCGTAGCAAAAGAAATTAAAGGAAGGGGAAAAGATCTTTCGGCGGATACGCATGATAATCTAAGAAGAGCCTTCTCAATAAACCTCTCTCAAAATCCATCCAATCAAATCTAAATTATAAATTCCTGCGATTAGATTGAACCCTACCAAAATTTTTTGCACCTATGCCTAACGATCGCCTATAATTTTGAATCGTGTTTCCTTTATTTTTATCACAGGTGTCAGATTAAGTCCTATCCATTACAAATTAACATTAAAGCTGGCAGTCCTAACTTACCTGCCAGTTAATCCTTGTCTGTCAGTTCATGCACCTTTAGGGCCTGTTTAAAACCTTTATCCTTCCCTTACATGCTCCTATCCTCTAGTGGAAAAAGCAACAACACCAACATTTAGCCTGCCAATAGCTCTAGATTGGCGCTTAACGAAAAACTAGATAATAGTTTCAGCTTCACCTTCTCTGCTTATAGAAATTTTATTTTCTCTTAACACATCTTGCAGCTCTCTAAACTTAAATCCAATAGGATATCCACTTAAAGGATCCTCTTGTAGTACTTGCTTCCACTGGGCATATATGTTCCACATGTTTACATCTTCCGCCTCTTTACCCGGCCGAGGAATAGCTCCTTGGCTAATATATGAAACCGTATAGATACCAGACATTAAGGATTTTTTCTCCTTAACCGCTTGCGTATCACCTTGTTCACCTCCTGACACATGCTTTCCACAACCTAAAAAGACCGCTCCTAAGACAGCCTCAGTTAATACATAATAATCCCCGGCTTGTTCTTTTAGCGTATTGCTAATCGTAGCATTTCTTCTAAGTACGATAGGATCCATAACTCGGACCCGCGGCAAAGTAATAAAAGAGCCCACCAAATAGATTTGACTTTCTGTCTCTAGCATATTTTCTATGCTGCTCGTTACAGCTCCTAACATACTAGAGGAGAGAAGACTGGAGGGAGCATCCTGAGAAAACAATTGGGAAACAAACACTTCTATTTTTTTATGCAAATCTGTACCTGCATCTGTCTTTCTAAAAACAAGGTGCGACATTTTTTCTGAGGGGAAAGAACGCTCTTCAATCTTGACTTTAGAATAAGTAGGATCAATAGGAAGCATTTCTTCAATGGAAAAGAAGCGCCGCGACTCATACAATTTACTTATTTCGCTGCACACCTCTGTATAGTCTTTTTTAATTTTATTTGCCTTGGCGATTACAATGTTTAACCTTGTTTGTTGCTCTTCTTTACTAGCTTGTCTATAAGAGGAAGAGGCTGTCATCTCAATTTTTTCAATATTTGCCCTCTCAAGTTCTTCTTCTAAGTTTAAACGGACTTTATTCTGCAGAGGTAATAAAAAATCCTTTTTCTTAATAATACTTCCAAGTGCATAGCCTGGGTGCATAGGCAATACATCTCTTTGACTCATGATAGCACTCATATAAGACTCCCTTGGTTTCTTTAAATTTTAAGTTAATTTAATGCGGCCAAGTTGGCCGCCAGAAAGATTAAAATTTATTGAGCTTATGTAGGTTCCTTAAGATGCTTGGCCTTCACTTTGCTTTCCTTTTGTATCTTTTTCAGGTTCCTGGGATGCTTGACCTTCATTTGGCTTGTTTTGCTCTGCCTCCTTAGCAGGAGAGCTGAGTTGCTCTAAAATCTCTTTAATTTCTTCTTGGTTCAATTTCTGATAGTTAAATCCAATAGGTATTCCGCAGTCAGGATCAGTTGTCATTTGGGTAGCAAAATTCTCGTAAGCTTCCATGACACTTTGAGCAGAATGAATATTTTGTTTCTCTTTTGTGGAAGTTAGACCTCGATAAGTATTCATCACTGCGACCTGGGCATTTTCCATTTTCATTCGACGCTTATAGACAACCATGGCTTTTTCTTTCTCCTTACCAGTAGCCATTATTTCTGCATCTCCTTCATCTTTTTTGGTGAGTTCAAATTTCGAAGGATTGAGCTCCAAATGTTTCATAATTTCACGTTCAATAATTTCCCGTGCAAAAACAGGCATAGCACCTTGTGAAATAATCTCGATAGTTACTTTTGTGCCTGCTACGTTTCTTAATACATCATCTTCCGTTTGGGTTCCATATTGGCTGGCATTGGAGTAGCCTGCCGATACTCCCCAATCCACGAAGTTTACTCCACCCCTTACGACAGTGCTAATTTCATGCTCATGGGTGTATTTATCCAATCTCCTATTCATTTTTGACTCATTTAAGAAAGTCACAAGAGCTGTAAATGAGCCGCCTAATACCGCTTCTGTTAATAAATAAATTTCCTTGGTATCATTGTCGCGCGTTGAAATTCCATATCTCTTAAGCTCATCTTTGTTGCTTCCACGCATAGCATTCAGAATGGCTTGTAGCTTTCTTTTATCATATTGAAGATCAGTAAAGCAGCGCACATGACGAGTGGTAGCCAAAGCGTTGATCACTAACACCCCTTCAGCTATATTTTCCTTTTTGATTTGAGCCAAGCGTTCAGAAGTTGCGTTAGACGCAGCAAGAGAGGCGCTGCCACCAAACAGCAGCCATCCCCCACCTGCTGAGGCGCTGGTAGCACTAGAGCTATGAGTAATTCTATCATGAATCTCAGAAAGCTCTTCCCTCATGTCGATGTATTGGGAACTGTAGTGAAGGCTGTCAAAACCTCGTGGCTGCACTTCCATCTGAGATCTAGCCATATCTATAGGAGATTCAACGCCCTGATAAAAATTTTCAAATACAGGAATCTCGCCGCTTGTGCTCTTTACCAGCTTATCACTTAGCGCCGCTATAAGGTTTGTTGCCGCGTTTATCTGTGTGTTCCAACAGGAGATGAGAGTCGCCGTAGCTTTGCCATAGCCTGCTACGCCCTGTCTAGCTTTAATTTTAGCATTTAATATTTCAATTCTTTGTTCAGCAGACGTGATTTGCTCCATCATAGCTTCCTCGTTTGCCATTTTTTGCGCATATTCTTCCATTTTTATCAACGTATCGCACCTAACGACAGAGCCCAGGGCAAGACCCGGTTGGAAGGGGATTTTTCCGTTTCCGCCTCCCCTGCCACTGACATGGACTGATATATAAGCGTAGCTTCCCTCTAAACCTTTTTCCGCAATTAGATGTGTATTTTCAAAAAAGCGCTTAATTTGGCTAACATCCTTCTGAGCAGTTAGTTCTGCTAGTTCTGTTGGCATGCCTTTTAAGGGAAGCGGTAGACTTTTACTTATAACATTACCCTGAGAATCTAAAAAATGAATAATAGCAGATAGGCCAGTTTGATGATTGTATAATACCTCAATTCTTTTATCATTTAGCAAAGACTCATACGTGCTAAGACTCACTTCATTAAAATCGACTAAAGAAGCTAAGCCAAGATTGGTAATGATACTGGCGGTTGAAGGCGCGACATTGTTAGGTTCGTAAAAAACGGGCATGGCTGTCTTGTCAGGTGATGCATTAAAATTAATAATTTGCATACTTAATCCTCCTTAAACTTTTGCATTTTGTTTTGTTTTTTTATTTAGCAAAGCTTAGATCATTGTGGCATTGCTGTTCTAATTTTATAATATTGCTATCATAAGTTATTATAAACTTTCGACATGCCTCTACCATTTCGTTTCGCTGGTTGCTTTCCTCCCTTCCCATATACTGACCGACAACAAGTGCTGAAAATTCCCTTAAAAGCTTTGCTGTCTCTTTATGAGTTTGGATGATGATGGCAAGGTTTCTTTTTCGTTTTTCGGTCGCTTGAAGTTTCTTTTCTTCTGTTTCTTTTTCTCTTTCAAGAGCCTTTATTTTATCTTCTATCTCCTTGTGGTCTTCTAACTTTTGTATCTTTTTGCTTGTATTTTCTAACTCCTTTTTTTGAGCTTTCAGCATCTCGCCTATTTGAGCCAAGGCCAAGCGATCACGTGATTGTTTCATTTCATTGTGGAGATGCGAAAGGCTAGTTTCAAGTTGTTGAATATCATTCTCTAATTGTTGTTTTAGTTGGTTTTTACCTATTATTGTTCCCCCGCCATCTCGATCTAATCTCAATCTCACTACTTCCTGCTCTAGAAGTTTTTTCTGCCCCTCCTTATTAATGATTGTCGCCTCATTGTAATCAATGTTAGGAATACTATGAGAAATTTTAAACCAAGGAAGTACATCGCCTCTCCAATGAGTTATAAAGCCATACATAATTTTTTTTCCATTCGGTGAGGCTTTTCTTCCTAAATCTAGGTCATACCTTTCACCTTCCACGGTAGCTATATAATTACCACCTATCCCTGACTGTTCGAATGCCTTTCTCATCCTCTCATCAGTAGGTACAAGTTTAAACTCTTTTTCAATCAGTACTGTATGTGTCATAACGCCTCTGTAATTTTTAGCTTTTACCTCCCTGATCTTAGTAATTTCATCTGTTCGAAACTCACGTATTTCCCGAAAGGCATTTTCCCTAGCTCCAGGTTTTAGAGATTGAAGAGTTATATTCTCCTCAGGATGCGAAGCTGATTTCCACAGCTGTTCAATACGTGAACCGGTGGAGAGGTTTTGCATATCCTTATTTAATTGGGCTATTAACTTTTCCTTAGTTCGGATTGACTCTGAAAGGCTTTCAATCTTGCTTTCCATTGTTTGCAAATGTTTATTAGCGTTTTGGATCTTTTTCTTATAATTCGAAATCATATCTTCTAATTCAGATAAATGTTTAGACGAGCATTCGCTAACACGCCTTTGTAGATCAGCTTGCAACGCAGCATCCAATCCAGTAGGATTGCTTTGCACTCTTTCCAAATGCTTGATTGTCTCTTCTATCGTTTGCTGGTAAACACGCAATTGCTCTACGCTAGCCTGCCTATCTTTTATCTCCTCTTGCAGCTCTTCTAGTTGCTTCTCTCTTTCTTTAATTTCTTTTTTTGATGATTGAATAGCTTGAGGAAGGACTTGCAAATAAGGCGTAAAGATATGATGAGTCCAAGTATCTGTGGACATTTCGATACATTTGCCAAATTTCATCCGCATGTCTCTTCCTTGCATAGCGGGTACATATTGATCTTTAGCAATCCTTTGCGATGTTCGCTCATATTTTTTCAATATTTTTGTCCTCTCACAATCATCCTCTACGTCGATAAAGTCGACTTGCTTATTCTCTTGCATGTGCTTGATCACTTTCCAGATATTACCTCTCCTTTGCACCCCTTCTAATTCAAAGTCATCTATCTCCTCCCCAGCTTCTTGGCTTTCTAGGAGAGATTCAATTTTTCTTTGAGTTTCCTTAAAAAGCTCGTTAATTCGAGTGCCATCTACAAGTTTATCCACTGTTTCCGGTAACACTTGCGCCTGCTTGGTAATCAATAAATAAACACGAGAATTATCTTCGAGCTTATCCGAGTTAAAAAGATGAGGAAACCTCTCTTTGACCGTATCAATAAGGTCAATAATCGCATTGGCTCGATCGGTTAAAAAAGCATGGATAGGTACGACTAGAACAATGGCTTTAATCTGCTTAGCTACTTGCACTGCCTGATCAATGCTTAGATTACTACAAATCTCATAATCTTCTCCCCGCGTATCATTAAACCCTGGGCAATCGGCGAGCATAAGGGAAGAGCCTTGAAGTGCATAACTTTGGGTATAAAGCGTTTCAGATTCACCTAAGGATTGCCCAATAGTAGGGTATGTTTCTTCTGCTTCTTCGCTCTTCTTGACGCGCACCACCTTATCACCGACACGATTTGGAAAAGATTCCATCTCAGCACCCAAAAAATAGCTAACAGCCGTACTTTTGCCAGAGCCTGTATTCCCTACAAAAAAGATGGCATCCTTATTTTTTATCTTCTTGATATGTTGATAGGCTTCCTGTAATAATTCCATGGTCTTAGAAACGACTACACTTTTCTCTTTTTCTATAAGAGAAGCATAGTTAGCCTCCTCTACTAATTTCTTCAAAATATCTTCGGGTCGATAGGTTATTTTTAAATCCTGAGCATATTTTTTAGATAGGCTTGTTAAGCGATCGGCTAAATCTTGTTTCTGGGAAGCCAGCAGATGCCAATCCACTTTAGTGAGTTGGTGAGAGACTAAATTGTCGATCAATCGCTCTAGGAGATCGGATTGGCCTTTAAGCTCTGCACGCAGAGCCTCGGTTTGTTCTTTAAGTTGATTAAAGTGAAATAATTTAATCTTATTTTCATCTTTTTCATCTTTAATACGAACCTGCTTATCAGCATTCGTTGAATTAATGCCTGAGATAGTTTTCTCTATTCTCCTCCTCACAGTATATATTCTATTCAACTCTGAAGATGTATATGTTTTTAATGCAATGTATCCTTTCCTCGGACCCTTCCACTGAAAGATTTCAATTTTAGAAATATCCTCTCGATCATAATAATTACGAAGAATATATTTTTGCTTCTTTGTTAGCGCATCTCTTAGATCTATGCTTATCGAGCTACTTGAAGAGAAAAACCCGCCATTCTCGCTCTTGGAAGAGCTAATAAAATAAAACCCTGGCTGGAGGCAAATCTCTTTTCGTCGTTCAGGTGCGCACTCAACTTTAAAAATCTCTTGGTTTGATAAAAGGTTGTTGTACAGAGCTGTCCACAATTTATAACGGGGCTCGTTTATTATTTTTACTCTATAAGTATTGGATGTAATGTGGACTTTAGACTGATCGTGCAAATGAAAAATAAGGCTATGATCGCTTTCTTCCCGCAAACATTTCACAATGCTCCCGGTGTAAAGCTCTTCTGTATTGGGATCAGTTAAAGAAAAAGTTTTATTAACAAAAAAGTCACAGCCTTTATGCCAGTGGGTGACAATGCCATCTTTTGGCTGAGGTTTTTTCTTAATCACTTGGCCTAGCAGTGTTTTAATGTCCTTGTATTTACCTTCTTTTCTTAATTGCTTATTAATAGCATCTTCTTCTACATGGTTACTCTCTAGTATACTGCTGACTAGGTTTCGTAACGCCTCCACCCTTCCTTGATTAATACAATGGATAATTTGCTTAATCTTATCGTTTGTTAATCCTCTAATTTGAGAAAGATTAAATAAAATAACCAAAGGCTTCCATAGGGGATATTCCTCTTCTCTTTTTTGTTTAGCTAATTGGCTTAAATCATTTTTGACATGTTGAACGATTGCAGAAGTTTGGTCTGGTTGTGAAGTGGCCCAAGCTATTATCTGCGTACTAAATTGTTGAAGGAAATGCAGTGTATCTTGAGGTAAAAACAAATGGGAAAAATGATTTTCAATGCCTTCATTGGAATCTATGACATCCTGGGAAATTTGCGCCAATTTTTCCTTTACATCTTTTAAGAGAAGAGGATTGGCTAAGTCAAGGAGATGAGTGTTAAAGTTTCCTAAGGCCTTTTGGTAAGAATTGGGAGAAGTAGTATCTTCAGAACCAATTACTATGCCTCCTAACAATTTACCGCTTACATAAAGCTTATATTCATCTTTGCTTAGCTCGGCAATTCTTACGCTCACATTTTTAAAAAAACTAAAAAATGTTTCGACACTTTGAATAATTTTTAGCTCTTTAGGAAGGTTCTCTGGATAAATATAAATAGACTTACCATTCTTACCAGGTAAAATGTAAGCCATGACGATCTCCTTCTTATCCCCATACGTAAATTCAACCATCTGGCCATTGGTTGCTGGTAATCTCTGAACCCAATTTTTCCCTTTTATTTTATTTTGCCTACTAGCATTTGGAGTATCTAAACTGCTTTTTGCTAGCTTACTCACTAAAGCCGCTTTTCCGTAGCCAAGTGCTGCTTCGGTCTTAAAAGTATTTTCCTTAACTTGCTTTTTACCTACAAGTGTGTGGTAAAAATCATTTTGTCCTGTTAAACAATTTTGATTAATTGTCATATGCTACCCCTTTTTGTAACTTTTTTCTCCTAGGCAGTATTATTGTGTCTATTTTTAAACATACATACGCCTTGTATAATTTTTTTATTTTTTGGAGGCCGCAAGATGGTAAGGTGAAAGCATGTAGACAAATAAGTACTTTGCCTAATTAACCTTACATCTCTTCTTTTTAACAACTTTAGCTTAGACATAAACTTTAGAAAAGCATGGAATGTGCTCCTAGTTAGGATAAAAACTGTCTGAGCAAATAGAGAAGTTTTATGATGGAAATAATAGTTTATTACTTTCCAAATAAAATAAAATTTAGAAAAGGAAAAACAATAAGGAACATGGTAGAAAGCTTTATTTTCGTTCTGGCTATAAGAAAAGCAAGATACTTTGCTATTTTTTTTCTTATCTATAAAGAGAGAAAAATGGTTTATAAGAAATAGTATAAACCACGCTTTCTTTCTTTCCACTAGAGAGAAAGCGGGTTTATCAAGTAAATTTTTAGCAAGTGGCTCTATAGAATAGCTCACGTGATTAAAGTCACTTGCTAGGATAGCCTGAATCATTTTCATGATCTATCTCTATGATTTCATAAATTAATATTCAGCTTTCTCCCAACAAGTTGTCAACAAAAAATTCGTGTTGATATGGGGGCAAAAAAAAATTTTCAACTTACTTTTAATCAAATGTTTACGTAATTGACGTAGAAGACAGTTTGTAAGTTTTCTATTTTCTTTTCGTGTAACCAAATATTTTTTTAATGAGTTACAACCTGCTTTTCTAACTCAGTGTAACGCTGGTAGGAACGATTAGATTAAAAGTGACTAAGCAAATAAGAACATAAGTTTTTTGACTGATTAAGCTTAGGAGTTATCGGAAGATAGCAAGAAAGGGTGAATTATTAGGTACATTGTTATCCTACTAAGCTTAATGCAACCTCCTACTGCCTTTAGATCTTTAGCTTAGAAGATTGATTCTTTAATGCATGGATGGCTTTCGACTTTTTTTAAGGTTTTTTTGTTCCTTAGGATTGGCTTTATAACGCTGAAGGCGACGGGTCAAGGGCGTACAGCTAAAGCGACGTAAAATCCCCCATACACCAGGCAAAGTTAAGTTTTTACCAAACTCTTTTTTTAGGATGAATTGAAGGTCGCTTAAGTGATATATCTTGAGCAGCTCGCTAGGCCCAGACCCTTTTTCTACCCGGTCTAGAAAGGCTTTCTCTTGCTCAGGCGTTAACGCTCTTTTTCTTCCACTTATTATAGGCCTTCTATCTATTAATCCTTCTAAGCTGTGATGATTGTATCTTCTTATCCATTTCTGAATAGCACTTGTACAATAACCTAGAGTTTCTCCTATTTGAGAAGCACTCTCTCCTTCCATCGCCATGGCTACTGCTCTTAATTTAAAGCTATAACTAGCATAGGCTTTCTTTTTTGACAGAGCATTTAATTCCTTAATTGTATGATAAGAAGCTACAAACATGGTTTCCTCCTTTCCAAACCTTTGCTTGTCCTCAATTATTCTTCTTATTTGAATTTAATAAAAGACTCTTTATATCTTTAACTACTATTACATACGAAATTTCTTTAAAAATGAAAACAATATAAGCAAAAAAAAAAGAAAAAAAGCTTATTATAAGACATATCTTTATAAACTTATGTAAAGCAATTAAAGGAATAGGTTGCTTGGTACGAGCGGCCTGGATAGCATCTGCTAGGAAATCTAGAATAGATTTTCCTTGTCGATAAAGAGCTTCGATACAGCTATGCAGCACCTCCCTCCATCTTTTGCCATAGATAGATTGGCTGCCTAGGACATAACTTACGTGCAATGGCTAGATTTCTTAAAGATTCTTCGACAGCATTATTGGTCATAGGAATAGCAAGATCTTTCAAGTAGACGCGGAAATGTTTGATCTGCTTTAAAAGCTTGTGGCAAAACTTCCGCAGCTTTTTAGTACTACTCCAGCACTGCAATGCTTGTAATTCTTCTTATATATAACACCAATTAAGATATCCATTCTGCTGCCAAGTAGATTGGCTAATTTGTCCTTTTTCTAGACGATGTCTATCTTTAAAAAGCTCTTGCAAAGCATCATATAGGTTTCCTAAACGCTGCACCTCATCTAACGATATGTTGGATTGTTCTGCTTGCCCTTGTATATTACAGAGCAGATGAGCTAAGCAATATTGTTTGATCTTTACCCTAATTTGATGAATAGCTTTAGCCTTGATCACTCACTAGCATGAATTCCGTGGCCGACTAATGTTTTTAGAGTAGCGCCATTTTGATAAGGTTTTAATGCATTAGCAATCACATTTCCTACACACAGGGCTAGCAAATGTTTATGAGTGGCGGCGTGACGCCAACTCGTCATATCTATATGCAAAGGCTGCTTTGTAGTAATAGCTGCTTTAACGAGTGTTTCATAAGACAAAATAAGTAAGCCAGCGCGAGCTTTACCTTTAGAAATAAGGCCTTGGCTTAAAGCTATGTTAGGCAACAAGGCACTAATCATGATGCGCACGGCACGATGGCCTTGGATGTTGGCCCATCAGCAGATTAATAAAGGCTTCCAGCCTAGGGCCGAGCAAGAATTGCTCATTTTCTTTAAGTTCAGGCCGTGTTTCTAGATGGCAGCAAGGGCATCTGTTCGTCACCAAATCTATTTGATGCACCAAAGGCTTAATTTCAGTAAGTTCGATCTGCTGCCATGAAAGAACCTTATCAATTGCATGCATAGCAGAGCGGCAACATGGACAAAGTTTACACTACGAACTTCATGCGATGTAACCGCATTAGTAGGTAGCAGTTGACGTCTAGCGCCAGGATGATAAGGTCGATTTTATGCTGTAGGTAATGATGAACAATTAGCTTTTTAAGCCGTCGATGGTGACTTGGAACTATTCTTAGAATTTTGATTAAGCTGTTCTTCCAACTGAGCAATGCGCACTTCAAGCTTGGTGATTACCCTTTCTAATCTATTCACCATGGCTTTTAGCTGAGCATTTTCAGCTCGAAGCTGCGCATTCTCTGTAAATAGCTGCTCGTATGATGGCTGCATACTATTCAATATATGATTAACTAAACATAAACTCTAAAAATTGTTTTACTTATCAGAAAATAATTGATACCCCCGTGACCGCTTACAAATTGCTAAAGCAAGCCTTCATCTTAACAATAATTTAGTAATCTTGTGGGATGGCAACTCATGGAGCCAATATCTCCATTAGCCTTTGGTAAGATTTACAAAGAAAAAGAGGCTTATAAATGTGGAAGACTTGCAAAACTTTCCTCCTTTTGTATTAAAAGCTAAAATTTGGGTTTATTACTTCCATGCTTCGTCGTTCCAAGTCGTCAGGATAACTTTCACGTACTCTAGTACTCTTTTTAAAGTCTCTGAAAATTCTAGACCCTTCACTTTGATACGACCTTCCTTTACCCAACTAAAATAATCCATTGACAATTTCTTTCTTAAAATTTAGGTTGGCAAAAAAAAGCCAAGGATAAAAAAAATGCAGCTTCAAGAATTACCATCTCAACAAAAACTTAGCAGCCCGCAAATAGCCGATTACGTCACACGTTGGGGAGGCTCCCCTTCTATCGCTTTACTTGATCCGCGCTGTCAGATCTTTACCTCTCGTTATGCTGAAGGAGTTATTGGTTATCGCCTTGCCGCAGGTGCCGCTTTTGTGTTCGGTGAGCCTGTATGCGATCCTGCTTTAAAAGTTTCATTGGCTCTAGAATTTGAAGAGCATTGTAAAAAACATAAAAAAAATATCGTTTATACTCAAGTTTCCCAAGAATTTGGAGATTGGGGGGTGCGACACTATAATGGCGCGCTAATTGAGGTAGGGCATGACTTTTTTGTAGATCCTCATCTTGATCCTACAGCAGGACGTGATGCAAGGATGTTGCGTAAAAAAGTTAAGCATGCCTTAACTGAAGGAACTTCTATTCATGAGTACACTTCACCACAAGCAGAACTAGAACAAGCCATGGAGCAAGCTAAGCAAACTTGGCTAAAGGGCAGGAAAGGGCCTCAGATCTATCTTTCAAATATTCATCTATTTAATAATCGCTCAGGAAAAAGATGGTTTTATGCTATTAAAGGAAACCGTTTAGTGGGGCAATGCATGTTAAATCAATTAGAAGCAAGGGGTGGCTGGGTCATCAATCTCTTAATGGCTACCCCAGAGGCTTCAGGGGGGACCACTGAACTCCTTGTTGTATCCATATTAGAACAATTACGCAAGGAAAATTGTCAATATCTTACCTTTGGTATGGTTCCCTTAGATAAAATTGATCGAATAACCGGCTTAAGTGCTTTTTCTAATTGGTTTACCAAAACGGCCTTTAAAGGTGCTAATTGGATGTTTAAGCTCGATGGCAAAAGAAAATATTGGCAAAAATATAAGCCCTATTACGAGAGCAGCCATCTTCTTTTTACCAATAAAAAATTTATGGCGCGCGATATGTTTGGGCTCATGCGTGCCATGAATGCCAGATTTTAATTAAAGAAAAAAATTTTATTTTTTTAAGAATTAATTCATTAAACGAGAAGTAGCTAAAGAATTTTCTTTAGCTACTTAAAAAAGGGCAGAGAGCCTATTTTACTTTAGGGATGTTAGGTATAAAGGCAGGCAAGCCAGTTTGCGGGAACAGCCCCCTTAGCTCATCCTCATTAAGAGGCAACCATATTTGATTTCTACCAAAACATAGCAATTTTCCCCGCACCACTAGCTTATCGTTTTGACGCCATAGTTCAGCTCCATACACTCTGCCCTTTTCAGGATCTAAAATTTTTCCATTGGTATATTTGTTACCTTTTTGTTGCAGATCCCAAATAATATCTAAACCAGCATAATAAGGATTACCTAAGACGCCTGGGGCTCTGTCATGGGGATGATCGATAGTATCCGCAATTTCACCTTGCTCATCAAATGTGGCCACAATACGTCCATAATATTTCCCTTGATATTCATAAATGGCTAGAGTGCTTTCTGCCCGGCCGGTTTTCTCATTGATGGTTTTCCAAAAACCTGTAATTTCTTCTCCCGCGAACCCCTGGCAAAGTATCAGTAAAAAAAGCGAGGTAAACAAAAGAAAATTTTTCATATATTCAACTCCAATAGTTTTTTATAATAATTTCAATAAGCATCTAAAAATATTTGCATAATTGAGAGCCTAGATTAAGCGCATGTTAGAAAATAGCATGAGTTTAATGATTAACTTTCAACCTATCTAAAATGTTATGGACGATCCCATGTCAGCAATTACTCGTCTAAGCTAATCCCAAGCCAGGGGCTATCAAAAGGCTTAATCTATCATTTTTGATAGGATTTAACATGAAAACTTAATTTAGATAAAAAATTTTATGAATTTCCTTGATAAGGAGGACAAGGCTTCCTCTAGTACCCGCACCTCTTTTTATTTTATAGATAAAACAAAAAGAGAAGAAAAGCAACTTTTTCTACTTTTACTTGGATATTCTAAAAAAATATGGTATGCATAGATTAGCAAAGCCTCTTTTTTAGAAAGCGAGGAGAAAGAAATTTAGCGTGAAAAGAAGAACGGCTTTAAAGAGCTATAGAAAGGAAAATTTTACAACGAGCAAAAAGAATAGAAATCTTGCCAATCAATTAAATTTAAAAATGACTTTTGATTTTTGCTTGCTTAAGGACCTTAAATGATCGGTTTTATACTTTTTGGAATGGCACTAGTCTTTACCCTTATCCATAAGAGATTAATTAAACATGCTGAGCTTCGGGAGATTTTACTTTCTTATCTCCTCTTTTTTAATATTGGAATAATGGAGCTTATTGCTTTTAGTGGGCATATTTTCAAGTCTGACCAGATTGCAGCTTTAATTGGATGGTCACCCGGCAGTCCTTTTCAGTTGGAAGTAGGCGTAGCTGACCTAGCTTTTGGAGTCTTAGGGATCCTATCCCTTTATTTCCGGGGTTTATTTTGGGTGGCCACCGTGTTAAGCTCTGCTATTTTTTTGATGGGCAATTTTTGCATACACATGGCTTCCTATCTGGACCATAATAAAGCTCCTTATAATAGCGGTATTTTAGTATGGTTTGGTAACTTGGTGATACCCATCTGTCTATTAATTCTGCTGAGAAGCTATCTCAAAAATTTTTCTTCCTTGCCTAAATTTTAAAGATCTAAACAGTTAGATAGCTGTGTAGGTGCTTAGTCATTATTATCCCTCACACATGCATGCTTGGAAAAAGGAGTCATAGGCTTTAAGTAAAAAAACTAATTTTAGGAGAAAAAGAATAAGCTTCCTTTGGCTGCTGCTTCCTGGAGCGGTGGATGATTTTGCTTTTACCTGAAAAATTCTTATAGCTAAAAAGCTTACCCTAAACTTCTTCTTTATCCTCATGCTTGCTTAGGATAGATATAGGATCTCTTTAAAGAATTAAAAATTGAGTAAGTGGAACAAAATCATTAAATGGAAAAAAAACAGTATAAAAAAACTTCTACTTTAGCCTCAATTTAACTAAATTCCACTATTTTTATCGTTTAAGAAACTTAGCAGAGGCCAGCTTTTACCCTTAAAAAAGTTCGCCCTTCTATATTTGGAAAAGTTAGGAGGGTGATGCGTGTCCCTCTCGATTATTAGAAAGAAAAGTTAAAGTTCATCTCTCTGGTTAAAATCTCCATTATTTTGGCAATATTTCTTTTTCCCTCATCGCCCCAGCGATGTAAAATTACTACATCAGAAGAAAATTTCTGATCCGCTGTCCAATTATAAATTGCAGGAAGCGCGGTAAAGGAGCCATGGTGCGAATTTAAAATATGGGCCATCAATTGCTGATCTGAACAAAACAAATGGTTTTGCTCTACAGCAAGGGCTGCCCAATCTTTAATTATCTTAGAATGCTTAGCAAAGGCTATGACTCCCGCGTTGTACATGATTTGACCAGGAGTAATTATTTTTCTATGTAGATTTAACTCTTGAGAAAGTGCATGTTCAGCCGCTACAGCAAAACCAGCTTCATTTTCACACCCTTCAAATAGAGGCTGCAAAGATCCCCGTACCTGGCAATCTAGATCTAGCCATAAGCTTCTTTTAAAAGGTGACAATAACAAAGCAAAAGGTTTTTTATACCAGGTAAAACGCAGGTCCCATACTTGAGGCTGCATTTTTTCCCATAGGCAAGCTTGCATAGGGTCTATCTGATCCTTCCTGGCCATAAATGTATCAGTTAACTCTAGCTTTATCAACTCCCCACGCTGCTGACACCAGTTTTTTGCTTGTAAAGACATATCCCCATAATCTACGAATAATACCGGATGCTCATTATGCTGACGAAAATGTGCCCACCACCAGGGTAGCATCCACTCTAAACGATGGGAAGTACCCACAATAACACCATCCCCTGGCTTCGTAATAGGCATATTTGACCCTCAAAAAATTTTGATATAGCTTTTATAGCTCATATACTAGAGCCTATTTAAAAAAAACATCAAATAACCTTATCAAGATACAAGTCTACATCCCTCTTTCATAGAGGGAAAGAAGTTACAACTTTGTAGGAGGGAGGCCTTATTCTCTTTAAAGTCCATATTTGCGAAGCTAACAAGAATTTTTTCAAAGCTTTCTCAACTCACGAACAAAAATGGATCTACTCGCTAAGAAATTTTTCAAGAATGATAGAAGGATAAGGTTAAGAGCAAAATTAATAAATTATCTTAAAATGCATGATGGCAGGACCAAAGCTTACGCTACCTTAAAAAAACATGCTTCCAATGCTCTTCCTGAAAGCCTACTAAGCCTATGCCATCCCCTAATAAGAAAGGCCGCTTAACAAGCATTCCTTGGGCATGCAATAAAGATAAAGCTTCATTTTGAGGCATATAAGGTAATTTTTGACTCAATTGGAGTTCTTTATAAAGCCTACCAGAAGAGTTAAAAAGCTTCTTTATATCCCCCTTATAATAAGCGAGCATTTTATTTAATTCCTCTAAAGAAGGGGGAGATTGCACGATATCCACTGCTGTATAAGAAAGATCAGCTTTATCTAAAAAGCGTAAAGCTTTCTGGCAAGTAGAGCATTTTACATGCAGATAAATAAGAACAGACATCTTAAGACCCCTTAAAAAATCAAAAATTTTATGGTACATTATTTCTAAGATCTTTTAAAGTCTGAATTGCGTTTTACACATAAAAAAAATCACCCTTGGAGCTAATGAATAGATTAGCAAAAATTCCCGTGGAAGAATGGGTAAATGCATATTTATCCCATCAAGAATATAAAACCTCGACGACCTTATGTGCCATCATGACTTCATATGGCAGTGATAAAGGAGATAAAAGGCACAACTACACCACACTGTATGCTAAATTATTCGGCCCGTGGAGGCATAATAACATTAATCTTTTTGAGTTAGGGATTGGGACTAACTATTCAGATATCCCCTATAATATGGGAAAAGAAGGCACCCCTGGAGCTTCGCTGCATGGATGGGCTCTTTTTTTTCCCAAAGCACACATTTTCGGCGCCGATATAGATCAAAGAATTCTATTTCAGACTCCAACGATTAAAACCTATTATTGTGACCAACGTCAGAAGAGCTCGATTCACAATTTGTTTAGCAATGAGGATTTACATGGCCTTCAATTTGATATTATGATCGAGGATGGTTTGCATGAATTTGACGCTAACCTCAATTTTTTGCAACACAGTATTCACAAACTTAAAGAAGGAGGAATATATATTATTGAAGATCTTACCGCTCATTCAAGAGTAGCTTTTATAAAGCTTATCCCTTACCTGAGAAAAGAGTATCAATTAAAATATATAGAAGTGATCATTATTCCTTCAAAATTAAATCATTTCGATAATGCTTTATTGGTTATCCAAAAATGAGTTTTTCTCCCCTCTCCTTATTTCCCTAATCTTACTTTCCTACCCAACCTGAAGTTTATCCGGATAAAAGTTTGCTCGCTACTTTTTGATATCCTGTACAAACCTATAAATTCAAAAAGGCTTTGCTACCTCCTACTTTTCTCACCTCCATGCCCTTAAACCCTATTTCAAATCCAGCTAAAGCACAACTGTATTTATATACAATAAAGGGAGAAATGGCTATCTCCTAGCTATTGTACGAAGAACCTGCTCAAAAAAAGGTAAAGCATCATTCATGATATAAGGCCGCCTTCTTTAAAGGTGTAAATGATCTTTTTATTTTATTCTTATTCCCCCCATCTTTTATCACTAGCTAGACCTTATACGTAAGATAAAATAAGTATGAGTAAAAAGCAGGAGCTCTAACACTTATGAATTTCTTTTATCCCATCACTTAAGAAAAACTTTAAATTAAAATTTAATTTTGTCATATTCAACTTAACTTTACAATCTAGGCTGCACCAAGGATTTTCATCATGAGCATCCCTTCCGATCCCTTTATCACCTATTCTAGTGCTGAACCACCTTTGAAAATAGTCGAAAAGCTAATCAGCCTTTTTAAGGCTAGTAATGTTACGTTATTTACAACTATCGATCATGCAGGAGAAGCTTTAAAAAAAGGATTAGAGTTACCCTATGAACAACTACTGATTTTTGGAGACCCTAAAACAGGCACTTTACTCATGCAAGAAAATCCTGCGATTGGGATAGAACTGCCTCTAAAAATTCTTGTATGGCAAGACGATAAAGGCCTTACTCAAATTGGTTATAAAGATCCTACTTATTTAGCAGCCAACTATGGGATAAAAGAAAACCTTCAAATTTTGCAAAAAATGAACGAAGCCCTTAACAGCTGGGTAAAAATAGCAATTCAACAAGATAAGGAAATTGTATGACCACAAATAAAATTAATAAGCCTGAAATAGACAAGGCATTGAAAGGAAATTGGAAAGTAATAGGCTGCCAACTTAATGGCCTGTGGTTACCCTCTGCTATATTTGAGAACTTTATCTATAGCTTCCCTGATGTGGAACATTTTAAATTAGCCTGGGGGGACTTAACTTTTCCCAACTATGTAGGAGGCTTTCCTAAAAGTGATAAGGGAAAAATATCCATTAATGTTAATTTTCAACCCTACCAGATAGATTTAATTCCTCATTCAGGGCCTTTTGCCGAAAAAGCTTTTAAAGGTATATTCGAACTCGACCATGATATCTTAAAGGCAAATTTTGCTTTTCCAGAGATAGACAGACCTAACTTTTTCTCTGCTAAGCAAGGACATGTTTATGAAATCTGGCAGAGAATGTAAATAGAAGGGCTCTTTTTGCCTCAATAAAAACGTTTTCAAAAATCAAAAAATATTTTTTACCCCTAGCAAATTAAAAATAGGACTACTTTTTGTCGAGAAAATTACAGTAAAAAGATGTATCAAAAAATATGCGTTTATTTACGGAGAGAAAGGAGTAATTTTCCAGCAACGATGAATTTTAGGATCGTGAAAATCTAAAGGCAAAGTTTTAGCAGAGATGTCGATAATCGAACAAGTGCTAAAAAGGCTTTTATCAAAAACAAAGTGGCGCGAATTAGTGCTGAAAAATATTACTCCTTTTTTGCAAAGAAGTTTAATAGCTTTAGACAATAGGTCCACATAATCGATTTGGATATCAAACATTTCCAGCATTTTTTTCGAGCGCGAGATAGTGGGAGGATCGATAATAATAACGTCGTATTTAGTGCCGGTACGGCTTTCTAGGCTTAGAAATTTTAAGCAATCTTCACGAATAATAGGATTTTTTTTCAATGGAAGAGCGTTAAGCTCGAAGTTGCCAGCTCCCCAGGCAGTGTAAGTGTTCGACATATCCACGCTTTTTGTAAAAGTTGCTCCAGCTATCGCCGCATGGACACTAAAAGCGCAAGTATAGGCAAAGAGATTTAAAACCCTTTTGCCTGGGCAGGCTGCCGCCACTATTTGGCGAGTCTCCCGATGATCTAAAAAAAGCCCTGTATCCAGGTAATCGCGAAGATTAATTTTAAACCTCACCCCATATTCATGCCCGATAAAATACTCTTTAGTGCTCCCCTTTTTTTCATATTGCTCCAATTTTTGTCGCCGCACGCGTGTACGCCAATAGATCAAATCAGGGGTCACACCAAAAAGAGAGCTTAAGGTTTGCTCAATTTCTTCCTTTAATTCAGCCGAAGGTTCAGGAGCTTCTCTCGTGCGAGAAAAATAATGTACACAAAACCTTCCTGCATAAAAATCGATCGCTAAAGGATAATGTCTTATTTCACGATCATAAATGCGAAAGCAATCCGTAGTCGTGCGTTTTGCCCATTTGCGAATATGACGGTAATTCTTTCTAAGGCGATTTTTAAAAGGGGAAGTTTTATCCTCTCCATCTGCTATGGATGGAAGATATAAGGCGACTTCATTCATTACCATTATCCTATTCCTATTATCTAAAGAAATTGCTTTAGAAGGGCTATTAAAAATCGATAGATTTTGTAAAAATATCTGATGATACTAGAATTTTTTAAAGTTTAAGGAAAGCTTTTTAATAGAGATCTCTTTTCAAACCATTCATTTTTAGGGCGGAAAAAACCCTCTCTAAAATCTTATATGCGGCCGTAAGAGCTTAAGAAGAGCCTAGTTACTTGCCTGCCAATAATTACAAGAAAACAACCTAAGAAATGATCAGTATTTAGAGGTAGAGTATCCATGAAGAGAACGGTAGAAAAGAGAATAGAGGTACAATAATCTGCCTTTTAATAAGGTCTTTAGTAACTTTTACTTTATTATCCTAATTTTTAAGAAAAAAACTACTCAGGGGTGCCTTAAAGCACCCCTGAAGATCGATTTTTAAAGTTTGCTTTCCGATGTCTCGTTTGTGGTAGAGATATCTTTAGCTCCTTCATTTTTCATGATCTCGTAAGCACGATTCAATTCCTCGCGGGTATCAGCCTGAGCACTAATTAAAATATCACCAGCTTTTAAGCCAGCTTCATATCTTTTTGCTTCATTTTCTGGAATTCCTGCACCCACAATAGCTCCTACCAAAAGGCCTAAGCCTCCTCCTACAGCCGAACCACTTAAAGCAGCCATAATCGGGCCAGCAGCAATAAGAGCGCCTAGCCCCGGGATAGCTAGAGTGCCAATTCCAGCCAGCAATCCTAAAGAACCACCAAGCACACCACCTGCCGCAGCTCCTACTGCTCCCATTTCAGAAGCTTTGGAACCCGTGCTGCTAGAAGGGATATCTTTATCAGCCGTTCTTGCCAAGTCTCCCTCCCTAGCTTCGCCATACCTATTGGATGTAGCTGTCGGCTGATTTTGATCAGGAGAAAGAATAGAAATATCCTTATTATGAAATCCGGCAGATAAAAGTTGGGATACAATTCGTTGAGCCTGAGCTTCATTACTAGCTAAGCCAAAAACTACTTTTTTCATAACAGCCTCCATAAATTAATATTTTTTTCCGGTTATTTCTAGTTGATTTTCTATTTTTTTTATTCCAGGAATCTCTTTGGTTTTTCCAATAATAATTTCTCTTTCTTCTAGCGTAGCAATAGGGCCGCGTAAAGTTACCACTCCATCAATTGTTATAATTCTAATGTTCTTGGCATTCATAGACAAAGAATCATCTTTCACTATAGCCTGACGAATTTTTTGGGTAATGGTACGATCTGCTTCACTTTCCGATTGATCTAACGGAGTTTTTTCTACTGCATGGCGATCAGCTTTATCCCTTAAATAATCTGACTGCTCCCCTTTGGAGGAAGAAGGGACAGATTTATCCTTGCCACCACAAGAAATAAAAGCTAAAGATAACAGCATCATTAAAAAAATCTTTTTCATAGAGACCTCCTAAAAGTTAACCATAAATTTATGAATAGAAACTTATATACACATCTTAATTTCAATCTAACATGGTGGCATTATCTAAAAACACACCCAGTAGAATAAAAATTTTCCTTGCAAGATCAAATTAACAACAGGGCACACTGTTACCTATCGAACGCCACTTCTAGACCTAACTTTAGTAGCAGGAAATGGCAGGATAGGGAACGCTTCAATAAAAAAATAAACTAGCAAAACTCTTTAGAGTAAAGCCTCATGCTGTAGTACTTCAGCTTTTAGCACTTTACTCACTTATTCTTTTAGATTTATAAAAGTATGGTTATGTCGGCACAGCTTTTTTGTTATTAAAGTCCTTATTTAATTAAGGTTTTTTCCCGTGCTTTAACCTTTAAAATATTTTCTCTTAATTTTTAAGTTTATCAATTAGGCTGTATGAGATATACAATCTATCTTAAAGTAATTTTTGTCTACAGTAAATGTTGCTTCCTTGGTTAAATAAATGCTTTTTCAAAAAACAAATTAATAGATTAGAAAATCAGGAAAAACGCTCTAAAAGAGGCTTAAACTCATTCTTTTTAAAATTATTCATAATAATGAGCCTTTAAGTATCACCATCGCCAAGGTAAAATAGATGATAATTCCTACTACATCTACAATGGTAGCCACTAAGGGAGCTGAAGAGGTAGCGGGATCAAATCCTAGACGGCGTAAAACAAAAGGCAACATAGCTCCTGAAAGGGATCCCCACAAAACAACGCCTATTAAAGAAAAAAAGATAGTCACAGCCATTAAAAACCAATGTTCACCATATACATGCCCTAAAGTTCCCCATAGCGAAACCCGAATAAAGCCTACCACTCCTAATACTAAGCCTAAGGAGGCGCCTAAAAGAAATTCTCCCCGCATAATATTCCACCAATCTTTAAGCTTTACTTCACCTAAAGCCATTGCGCGAATAATAAGGGTAGAAGATTGCGAGCCAGCATTTCCCCCGCTGGAAATTATCAAAGGAAGAAATAAAGCTAAAACGACGGCTCTTGAAATTTGATTTTCGAAGAAACTCATGGCTGTAGCTGTAAACATTTCGCCTACAAATAGTATGACCAACCAGCGCGCTCTTTTTTTTATCAATTCAAAAAAAGGCGTCTCCAGGTAAGGCTCATCGAGAGCATCGCTTCCTCCAATTTTATGGACTTCGTTAGTATTCTCTTCAGAAGCTAAT
The DNA here is from genome assembly GCF_011087585.1 of Neochlamydia sp. AcF84. Lineage (NCBI taxonomy): Bacteria > Pseudomonadati > Chlamydiota > Chlamydiia > Parachlamydiales > Parachlamydiaceae > Neochlamydia > Neochlamydia sp. AcF84. The sequence continues at coordinate 89,458 of NZ_VJOT01000021.1, read as the reverse complement.
CGCAAAATATCATCAATGGTGACAATGCCTAATAAAACTCCTTCATCATTTACAACGGGTAAAGCCACGCGATTATATTCTTTAAATATATTAATGGCCTCTTCAGCTGCCTCATGAACGGATAAAGCTAAAAACTTTTGATCCGTGATTTGAGCAATTTTATACTCTTTAGGGTGGAAAAGTATCTCTTTAAGCCTTAAATCGTCAATCAAGATGCCTGCATCATCCACCACATAGATAACATCAATCGTTTCACTATCTCTTCCATACTCGCGAATATAATCAAAAACCTGCTCTATACTCCAATTCATCTTGACTGCTATATAATCCGTAGTGATCAGCCGTCCTACGCTATCTTCTGGATAGCCTAACAAGGTTAAAGTTTCAAGGCGTTGCTCGGCGGGCAAAAGTTTTAAATAATCTTCCACTACCTGCTGAGGTAGTTCCTCTAAAAGAGCGGTACGATCGTCAGATCGCATTGCTGTTAGCATGCTCGCAATTTGCGTGGAAGATAAGGAGCGCAAAATTTGCTTTTTATGCTTATCGGAAAGGTAATCAAACGTTTCAGCTGCTTGTTGAGGAGATAGCAAAGTAAACACAAATAACCGATCGGACATAGTTTTTTTTTCTATCAGATCGGCTATTTCAAACCCTGAAAGAGATTTTAAACTCTCCTGCAATTCTTGGTTTTTTTTATCTTTAATTAAATGATTAAGACAAGTTAAAGGTAAGACTTTCATAAAAAAACCTTTTTCTACTCTTTGCTAGGCTTTCATTCATAGCCTATGAATGATTATCTTCACAATTTATTTCTCGGCCTTACCCACCTTAAGATCCCCAAATAAAAAGCCTTTTAGTTGCTACGATCTTCATATAAAAGAGTTACAAGTTTGCTCTCGTTTATCTATAAGGGCTTGATAAAAATAATTAAATTTCCAATCAATCTGACATGCAACAAAAAAAAACAAATAAAAAAACTTCTTACAGCTTATTTTTCAAAGTTAACTTAAAGGATAAAACTTAAAGAAGAGCTTGTTGGGTAAGCTTTCTTAAAGGCAACTTAAGGAAGATAAATAAAAAGAATAATTTTTATTTTCCAGCAAGCCAATAAAAAAGGATTCTTGGATGAAAAAGCATCCTATCCGCGAGCCTCTCCTATTCTTTCTATTGTATGCAGGCTTAAGAGGTTGCATAAAAAATTTAAATAGCCTAAAAAGTTGCTAATGATATTTATATGTAGATAAAATAAATTTTAAGGTATTTTGAAGTTAACACTCATAGTTTTTTTAAAGAGGTCTTATGAATATAAGCTTTACTCGTTGCTGGGGTTTTTATCTTTTCATTTTATGGGGAATTTTATTACCTCTTCAGGCAGATCCTAGTGATCAAGGCAAGCCTACTCCTTCGCAATATCCTCCACCCCCTTCTAAGAAATCGCAAGCTTATATGCCTCCATCTGCCGATCAAAATTATAATAACATCACTGATCCTTCTGCTAATCCTAGCAATATGCCCCCTTCTAATCCGCCTGGCTTTTATGGCGGGTTTTATGGATCACCCCCACCCCCTACAGCTAAACAGTCATTTCCGGATAAAGCGGCAGCAGACGAGCTTTATAAGTATATTCAGAGCAGGTGAGCTTTAATTAATGGTCGTCTGCCATTTTAGGCGTGAAGTGGATGAAAACCAGTAAAGAATAAGAATCAGGTATAAAGATTTTTATCTTACTTGAGATAAAAGTAGATTTTAGCTGAATCTGATAGCCAATCCACCGATTTTTCTTCCTATCGCGCCATCTTTTTTGCAGAAAAGGGACTTAAAATGCCTTTTCCATGAAGAAAAAAGCCAATTGGAGAAATGAAATCATTCTAGGAGAAGCTGAGTATGCTTAAAATTACTCAGCCTGCTCCATTAGCTTTATTTTAAGATTTTGGTGGGTAGAAGGTAATATGTTTTTTACCTTCCCCCTCATTATTATTTATTTTTCGCTTTTAATAGAGATCCGCTTAGCTTCCGAAGATTTCGCTTTTTGAAAGCTAACCTGCAAAACACCATTTCTGTAAGAGGCTTGAGGTTCTTCACGATCATTAACTTGTTCGGGAAGAGCTACGCTATAAGAAAACGAACGCATCGACCGTCTATAAAATTTTTTATCCCTATCACTTTCTTCTTCTTTTTTTTCGCCTTTGATCCACAGAACACCTTTATTCAAATTAATTTCAATGTCTTCCGGATTTAAACCAGGCATAGCGGCCTCTACGACAATGTTGTTATTTTTGTCCTCATAAATGGTAAGGTCTTGATCTCTTTCCTCACCATAAAATTGCTCAAGCTCTCGCGTAAGATTTTTTGGAAAACGGAATAAGGGGTCACGATTGAAAATGGAAGGGAATAGATTAAAAGACATTTTATACCTCCTTAAAATCAGTTATAGGATTAAACGAACGATATAAATTAATATCTTTTTAACACATCTACTGATTAACTGTCAAAAGCATATGTCTCGTTAATAATCTAAAAATTTGCTCGGCAGGTTGCTCGTAATTTTTCGAGCTTGCTGTGTAAGCAACTTAGTCAATTGTCTTTTATGGCCTCTCTCATGCTAGGCCTCATTCCCTCTATTAGTCCCTCTTAGACTTTGAATATTTAATCGATTTCATTTTTTATTTATAGTTAAAGGCTAAGGGGATCCTGCTCGCTGATAGGTCGGCTTTATAAGATGAAGATTTCCTCCATGGCCTCGCTTAAAGCAATCGGGGGCGGTGCCAGCAAGAAAACTTCTTGGATGCCCCTTCTGCTCCCTCGCGTCATTATCTTCTCATCGCTCCTGGTAAATTTTGGGGCATCTTTTTCTTTTGGCACTGTTGACAAGCCTGGTCCGCAACTAAGCGCTTATGCAAAAGGATGACGTGAGAGCATTTTCTCCTACATTTTATTATAATGTGGCAGCTTGATTCCTAATTCCTAGAATTAGGTAGGTAAAGGCTATTTTAAGAAAAGAATTGGTCGAAGAAAAGAAAAGCTTACATGGGGTAAATTTCAAAAGCTTTAAAACAAACGAATAGCTTTTCTTTCTTATTGTAAATTTTTACCCACCATCTTTCCGTTAAAGTCCAGCTGGTGGGCCTTATAAAGAAATTACATTTATATAGCTGGGTCTTTGCTGAAATCATGCTTTGAAGCCTTTTCTACTTGGCTGCAATCAAGCTAAAGCAGCAAGTAGAAAATATAATTACTATCTTTTTCCACGAACTTGGATGACATAAAAAAGGCAAAAAATGTAAAAGGAGTAAGCCAAGCGTTTGACATAAACCAAGCACTTATTTAGCATAAGTATCATTTTTATTGTACTCTCTCAAATACTAGGTTGCAATATTAGGGCATTACTTAAAAAGTCCACTTCTATTTCAGAAGCTGACCCTTTAAACGAAAAGCTGAAAAACTTAATCTACAAGCCTTAAGGAAACATTATCATGCAAATTCACAACTTTTTTCTCCAGCTTGTCATTATTTTATTTATGGCTAGAGTATTAGGAGAATTTTTCGCTAGGTTTAATATTCCCTCTGTTATCGGTGAACTTTTTGCCGGCGTCCTCATTGGCCCTAGCCTCTTTAACTTAATAGAGCCTAACGAGATGATTAAGTTATTGGCAGAAATTGGAATCATTCTCCTTCTTTTTGAAGTAGGACTGGAAACGGATATGGGAAGGTTAGCAAAGACAGGTAGTAAGCCTTTTATAGTGGCAGTAGGAGGCGTTGTCATTCCTTTTACGCTCGGCTTTCTTGTCAGCTACCAGCTATTTGACTTAAGCCTGCTCGTATCTTTATTTATTGCAAGCACATTGACAGCAACTAGCATTGGAATAACAATTCGAGTACTTACTGATCTTAAAAGACAGACCAGCGATGAAGCTCAAATTGTGCTCGGCGCAGCTGTCATCGACGATATCATCGGAATCATTTTGTTATCCGTTCTTTATGAATTTTCTCAAGGAGGAGGGATCAGCTTTATAAATATTGGCAAGGTACTCGTATTCATCTGTTTATTTCTTATATTGGCACCTATAGCTGCTAAATTTATTTCTAATGTCATCAAACATTATGAAAAGAAAAGTGAAATTCCTGGGCTTCTTCCCACTACTATCGTTTCTCTCATATTATTGTTTGCTTGGCTAGCTCATCAAATGGGGGCTCCTGCACTTTTAGGAGGATTTGCAGCAGGTCTTGCTCTTTCTCGGCAATTTATTCTACCTTGGGGAACTTATTCTCCTTTTAATGAAGAATTTTCTCATAAAGTGGAAACCCAAATGAAGCCAATCGTGCATCTATTTACTCCTCTATTTTTTGTCACGATAGGTTTATCTTTAAACCTTAGCGAAATCAATTGGGGATCAACTTTCATTTGGCTACTCTCTATTTCTATACTTATCGCCGCCATAGTGGGTAAGCTATCCTCAGGCTTTCTTCTTTTTAAAGAAAATAAATGGATCAAATGGGCTGTGGGTATTGCGATGGTGCCTCGAGGAGAAGTGGGACTAATTTTTGCAGAGGTGGGGAAAGATAGCAAAGTTTTTGATAACGATTTATACGCTTCGATGATCATTGTGATTGCCATTACTACAGTCTTTACCCCCTTCTTTATGCGATTTTTCTACAATCTTCAAGCTCGGGCAGAAAATGAAGTAAAAAGCTAATCGACAGAAAAGGATAAATGATAATGAAAAAAGCTTTAAATTCTGCTATTTAAAGCACATTTTTTTAGATCACTTACTTTGCCTGTCTTAAGCCCCTCTGCCCCAAGCTTTGCTAAGAGTCTAAAGTACCAAATGGCATAAGGGAAGTTAATAAGAAGATATGAAAAACTTCTCTCGGATGGCCTTTAAGCTTTTATTTGTAAGAAGGGCCTTCTTAAGGCCTTTCTTACAAAAAATTATAAGAGATCTAAGAGATATTAGTATTGCTTGGTATATAAAATAATTTCTAGATTTTTTATTTTCGATTCCCTGATGGCTTATGAGGTTTTTCTTGTATAAAACCCTTAAGTATTAGGGGATTTATGAAAACTCCAGAGATTGATGCCTTAGAAACCATTTTTATTTTAGATATACACGCACTTGATAGTCTGAATTTTAGGAGCAAAGAAGTATGAAAGATATAGGTGAACTTCTGGTTAAGCGTTTGTAAGGCTAGAGATGTCTTTTTCTCGAGAGTGGATACCTTGATTCCTAGTAGGAAAATATGTTTAGCAGCCCTAGAATTTTACTTAGATAAAGAAGACCAGTTTTGGATCATTGCTCATATGGGAAGTAAAAGTAACGATAGGGAGCCCTTCTTTATGAAGAGATTTTCACGCTCCTCGCGCCCTTATGAGCTTTTAAAATTAATGCTGAATACGGACTCCTATACCTGCATCGACTTTCCTGCTCTTTCACATTCTCTTGGGGAGCTAGGGATCAAAAATGAATTAAAAAAAGTATTCTTCTCTAAAGGTAAGTTTTTTGATTCTATAGCTAAACTGGGTGCAATTGACTATCCAATTGACGCCAGACGAATAATATAGCACCTTTCCTTTGTCAAAAATTCAAAAAAACAACTTCTTTCCTCTTTTAACCACTACAAATACCTTAACTACTCTGTTAATCGGATTTAATTTCTCCAGTTTTTGCGACACTTTTCCGACAAACAGCTAGGCTTTTTCTATCCCTTCACGCGGAGTTCTTTTCAAGAATTCTGACGTTGTCCGGTTTCGGTACCTCTTTTCTAAATTTTTTAAAATGGAGACATGAAACAAAACAAATTCAAAGCTCACAAGCCACCAAAAAAGAAGGCTACCGTTAAACCTTTAGCAGTGACTGAATCTTGCCGCCTTGGAGCTTTTTTTGATTTGCTTCTCCAAATAGACAAACGTAATCCATCCGGAGCCTTATGAGCCTCACCAAAGCGGAGCTTCTCTCAATCAAGCCCCCAAACGGCTTGATCGCATTTGCATGCGTAGAGATTGATCATCAGTTCTACATCAGCTCTATTGGTGTCCTCAAAAGGCGCGATGAAACTGACTATAGAATCACTTATCCTACTCGGAAAGTTGGCGAACAAAATCTCACGCTTTCCCATCCAACTGAGCCTTGTTTAAGCAAGGCAATTGAGCAGGCCATTTGCAATAAAGCTGAAGAGATGTTCGGAGATCACTCAATCGCATAATTTAAAGAGGTAAAAAATAAGTATGAATCAAATTGCCTTCGACATATGAGTGAAAATAATATTCCTTTCCAAGATCCCCTGATTTGCGACGGAAATATCTATCGCTTTTCTCGAGACACTAAAAAAAAATTAATCCGATGAATGGTATGTAGCTCAATTTAGCTTTTCTTTCTTCTGGAAAGCCTTATCTTCGCTGCTCTTATGATTCTTGGGGTGATGGCAGCAAGTTTGAATACAAATCTTGGGAAGATTCTTTGAATAGAGCTTATTCTGCAATTGATCGCAAAGAATTACAATCAAGATTTGAAGAAAATAAATTGAGCAGATGGCTTGCTATGAGCAAGCAGATTAAAACTTTTATATAACCGCCAACAGGGTGATGAATTTAACCGCTTGTGCTAAGGAGATTTTCAAGAGCGCTGAAGTCAATGAAAAAGGCCAACGGTTAGATTCTGTGTTCCAGAACGTAAAATTGGATAGGAAAACCTGTCTATAAAGGCGTGTGAAGTATTTACAAAACTAGTGGACGGTAAGAAACGTCCAAAAGAATGGGGGCGGTTGGACTCGAACCAACGCAGACCGAAGTCGAGAGATTTACAGTCTCTTGCCATTGCCACTAGGCGACACCCCCAGAGGGATGCTGACAGTAGGAATTGAACCCACAACCGTCCGATTACAAGTCGGGTGCTCTACCAATTGAGCTATGTCAGCTTACAGAATACTCGCTTAAAAGATAGCGTTTAATTATGCGTAACTTATAGCAAAAATGCATGATTAGCAGCAAGTCATTTTATAAAAAAACAATGGGATATTCTAATTTTTTTGCGCTCAACAAGTTAGTGTATTTTTTTCACGAATCGTTTGGCTTAACAATTCTAAGCAGGCTATAGGCAAGCTTAAGGAAAGCCTTAAACTTACGCTATAAAAAGCTCTTGATAGATCATTCCGTCTTCTCTAAAGAAGGGGCTTCTGCAGAAGAGACTTCCTTTTCTACATGGAGTAGGGGCGGCTGCTGCTTAAAAGTTTTAGCAATAGAATCTCCGAAAGTGCGTTCCATAAGATTAGGCATAGCAGGCTGATTTAACCATTTCGCGGTAAGTTTCTTTTTAGTATACTTTTTTCCCCAGCAACAATTTTTATATTTCTTTCCTGATCCGCAGGGGCAGGGATCATTACGGCTCACTTTTTCTGTCATATCCATATCCTTTAGACTTATTGGTAAGATTTAGAGTAAATTTTAGAAATGCCTTGACTCCGCCTCTAAGGGTACTATAAAGTATTTGGTAATTATTTTTAAATAAAAGTTAATTTTTTATGACTATCTCTATACCTATAGCTCAACCGCCCTGGTCCCGCTTAGGTAAAAAATTAGAAAGCACTTTTCGCCGAGCTCTTTATGACTATCAAATGCTAGAAAGCGATAATAAGATAGCGGTAGCCCTATCGGGGGGAAAAGACAGCTTAACGCTATTATTTTTATTAAAAGCTATAGCAGGTAGGGGCTTTCCTGAATTAGATATATATGCCATCCTTGTTAATGGTGAATTTTCTTGCGGTGCAGGCGTAAATGTCACCTATTTAAAAGCTATTTGCGATCAGCTAGGCGTCCATTTTATTGTTAAAGAATCTAAGCAAAAACTCGAAACCCTTGAGTGCTACAGCTGTTCTCGCGAAAGGAGATCTCTTCTTTTTGAAGCTGCCAAAAGTGTAGGAGCCACTAACATTGCTTTTGGTCATCATCGGGATGATAACATTCAGACCTTTTTAATGAATTTGTTGCATAAAGGTGAATTTGCAGGAAATTTACCCAAAATTTATATGCAAAAATATGGGATAACGATTATACGCCCTCTTATTTACATTTCAGAAGAAGAGATTCGTGCTTTTGCAGAACAGTATGGATTCATCAGAATTATGTGCCGCTGTCCTGTAGGACAAAATTCCATGCGCAAGAAGGTAAAGGAACTAGTTAAAGAAATGGAGATTCTTTACCCTTATGCTAGCGAAAATATTGCCCGAGCATCTCTTTTATACGGCTCGCATAAAGCTGCTAAGCCCTAGTGCATAGTTTCGAAAGATCGATAAAAACTTTTAGAGTGTTTTTTATAAAATGTTCAGCTAGTTAGAAACATAAGATTAACTTCATCTATAGAAAAGCCATCGTTTTTTATCAATTTTTAAAATTTTCTTTAAAAATTTATTTTGATTTTTTTAGTTCTTTCAAAAAGCTAATCACTTTTATTTTTACTATTTACATTTGTTCTGCATATTCATACACTTTTTATCAAAAAGGAGATCCATATGGCTTATTCCAGGCCCAATGAGCACGAAAATCATATCACTATTCAAGGAGTCGAAATTGCTTTAGGATTTCCTGACCAATTCAGCTTTCAATGGATAGGTCAAACTGATGTATTGGATCAACTTCTAGCAGCTTGGTTGGTAATTGATGAAAAAGATATCCCTTTAAACCCTCGCTTAATTGGCAAGCCGGGAGTCGGCAAAACTACCCTTGCCTATGCGGCAGCAAAAAAGCTAGATAAGGAGGTTTATATTTTTCAATGCACGATGGATACACGTCCAGAAGATTTACTTATTAGCCCTGTGATAGATAAAGCAGGCGGAATCCGCTATGTAGCTTCCGCTTTAGTTACCGCCATGCTACGAGGGGGTGTCTGTATTCTTGATGAAGCTAATCGCATGAGTGAAAAGTCATGGGCATCACTTGCTCCCCTTCTCGACACAAGACGCTATATTGAATCCATTGTAGCTGGCCTTAAAGTAACGGCAGACCCTGGCTTCCGCATCTGTATTACGATGAACGATGATGCTTCGACTTTTGAAATTCCGGAATATATTCACAGCCGTTTACAACCTCAGATCTATCTAGATTTTCCCGAAGCTGAGGAAGAAAAACGCATTCTTAAAGAAAATCTACCTTTTATTGATGAGTATATTGTTGATTATGTTATTAATTTTTTACAAAAAGCCCATACTAACGCTGAAAATTATACTATTAGGGATGGCATCAATATTGCCCGTTATGCTGCGAAAAGGCTAAAAACTTTAGAAAACAGTAAAATCAATATTGATAATTTGCTACGTCAAGCTGTTCTTATGACGCTTGGCGATGAAGCACTTACTCACCTCATGTAAAATTTATGAACAATCTACAAGCCTTTTATATTCAGAAAGGAGCTGTCTTTGCAGTCCCCATTCTTCATTATAAGATGGAAATGGCAGCTCAGGTACGTATAGCGTTTGAGGTTATTCAACCTGATTGCGTTGCAGTGGAACTTGCAGAAACTATGCAGCTACAATTATTGCATGCCGCCTCTCGTCTACCCGATATTAGTGTAGTGATGTGCTACAATAAAGATCATGCGCCTATCTATTATATGTGTGAACCTTGCGATCCTGCTTTTGAAGGTTTGCGCAGTGCCCTGGAGGCTCAAATTCCTGCCTATTGTATCGACCTTGATGTCGATGATTATCCTGATAATATAGAATATATGCCTGATACTTATGCCATACACAAAATAGGGTTAGAAAATTATTACAAAGCATATAAGGATTTCTTCTTAGAAAAATCAATCAAAAGTACTGTTGATCAACAGCGGGAGTTGTTCATGGCAAGACGCCTAAAAGAACTCTCTTTTAGCTATGAAAGAATACTTTTTATAGCAGGCATGTCGCACATAGAAAATATCCTTTCATTGATAGATAGAGTTTCTTTTGCTCCCCTAAAGCATGCACCAAGAGAGCATATTGAGCTACTTACCCTGTCGGAATCATCTACCCAAGAAGTTATGGCAGAATATGGATGGATCACTAAAAATTATGAACAAGCCAGGTATGCTTTTCCTTTAAAAAATAGAGAAGAGCTTGCTTTTTCTTCTTTTCCCCCTGACCGTCAAAAGCTCATTTATAATCTTTTTAAAGGTGCCGCTATAAATTATACTAAGAATACAGGAAACAGTTTTCCAGGCTATAATTTGCGCAATATCATGAAATTTTCTCGCAACTATGCCTTACTCCATCAGCAACTTTTACCCGATTTATATCAGCTAATCAGCGCTGCCAAAGGATGTGTAGATCACAATTATGCCTATGAAGTATGGGCTTTGGCAACAGAGTATCCCTATAGACGTAACGTAGATCAGCTTCCTGAAATTGATTTATCTATTGAAGATATCTGGGGAGCTAGTAAAAGCATTCGTTTTCATAGGAAAGAAAAAAGCAGGAAAGATTTAACCTTTCATAAGCAACGCAAAAATCGCGCACAGCTTCATTTTAGACCCCCTCCCATGTTTAGTATTTGTTCGTATCCTCCAGAAGACCTAGTGATTGAAAAATTTGGGGATTTCTTAAAGAAGAAGGGCACTCAGCTGATGCGCGAAGAAGCTGCTCGCATCATTCCTTTTTCTTCAAGCCTAGAAGATGGGATCGATACTAGAGAAACGATTCGCCATTGGCATGAAAAGAAGCTGTATGTCAAAGTTTCAGGGAAGCCTCCAGGCGGAGTAGGGTCAATAGTAGTAATATTTGATGAAGATTCCCCTAAAGAAAATGAACTTTACCTAGAAAAATTTCCCTGGCGCACGACTTGGCTAGGAGAACATAGTCAGGAATCCGATATGGCTTTTTACGCTACTGATCTCCATGCCAATGTGGTCGGACCTGGCATCTCGCGTTGCCAGTATGGGGGTTTTATGATGTCATATCCTCCCCGTAGAATGTTTGATATATGGTCCGACGCTGATTATCAAAATTGTACTTCTAAAGCTGAAGTGCTTCTTATGGCGGCTATTGACTATGCTGTCCAATCGCTAGTAGTTTATGTTGCCAATCAGCCACCCCGCTCCCTATTAAAAAGCTTTGCACGCCGCTATGGCAAAAAGATAGTTTACATCCCTTCAGGGCAACTATCCCCCCTTACCCTTAATAAGCTACGCATATTTCATGTATTAGATGGGCAAAGCAAGCGAGAAATTGCTGGCGACTATATTTTTTAAAATTTTACCAGCCAACAACTCTTAGAAGCTTAAAGATAAAAAGATTGATTAGCTGAACGAGTATTTCTTTTTAAGGCATCAGCTTATGCTGAGCATAATGAATGATTTCATTAAGAGTTTTAAGGCGCTCAATTAGCTCAGGGGTTAAACGTAGATCTAAATTTAAACGATGGATTTTTTGTTCCCATAATTCAAGTTGAGATTTAAAAGCAGCTTTCTGATTAAAAGTTAGCGTTTCGGCTAGGTTAATTTCATCATACCAAGGAGGAATATGTTTCTCTAAGTAGGCAATCTGGATAAGCACATCTTTCAACTCTTCATTTTCTTCATCACCATGTAAGTCAGGTAATGACTGGTTCACAATTTTATCAATTGCATGAAGAGCTGCATCGAAATATTTTTCGCGGCGCTTGTCAACTTGAGCTTTCCATACAGCAATCTCTTTTAAGGGAAGATTTTCTGGTTTTATCTTTAGGGCGTTAAGAGCATGAAGATAAGATTGCAAACGAACATCAAGACGTTGGGCTAAATTTATCTTTTCCTCTTCATCTATCGAAAGAGCCTCTAGCATATGCTCTTGATAATCAGTGATGACTTGTACATCTCTGTCTATCACTTCAAGAAATTCATCGATCGTATAGCGGATAACAGCCTTAAAAAGAGCTTCTTTATCGGTAGTCTTCGAACAAATTTGAATCCATAACTTAGCTTTTTCTACCCATTGGTTATAACGCTGATAAGTTTTTGCTTGATGCAAAACCGAGCGTGGCTGCTCTATAGATTTATGTAGACGAGAAACCTCCTTAATCAGCGGATCTATCACCTCTTCAATGTAAACAAAAGCTTCTGCATCAATTTCTTTATAAAGTTCATTCTTAATAGCTTGTAATTGAATTAGCACCGCGCTAGCTTTAGATTGCAGATCCTGTATTCTCCCCACCAGAGGATGCTCCTGTGGGGGTTTACTTTGAAATCTTTGAAAAGTTGAACGTATTCTATCTACAAAGCGAGCCAAAATGGTCAAACGTTTTTTTGTAGGCTCTTTTATAAAGGAATCTCGAGCAGTCGAAGGATTAGGTTTCTTGGGTGCCATAAAATTATATCAATATCCGGTAAAAACGCACTTTACCGCATAGTTTTATTTTTGTCAGGCGATAATTCTTAAAGAAGTTAATATGATTATTATGATTGACTTATCATTAAAAAACATTTATATTTGCTGTTCAACTGAGATGGTTTTAACATGTCTAAACGGCCTCATTTACTTATAACCAATGATGATGGCATTTATGCCCCTGGTATTCGACATCTTTGGAATGCTTTAAAAGATTTTGCAGATATAACGATCGTGGCGCCTGCAACCGAACAATCAGCAGTCGGTGTTAGCATTACCGTTCGTAACCCTCTTCGTTTGCATCAGGTTGAATGGGAGGGCCAAACCCAAGCCTGGAGTCTTACAGGCACTCCTGCTGATTGCATAAAGATGGGACTTAAAGTAATTCTTGATAAGAAACCAGATTTAATTGTCTCGGGGATTAATCGTGGATCCAACGCTGGCCGCAACTTAATGTATAGTGGCACCGTAGGAGGTACTATTGAAGGTATTATTCAAGGTGTGCCTGGCATTGCCTTTTCTTGCGTAGATTACTTCAATACTGACTATCAAAAGGTAGAACACTATGTACCTCTTTTAGTGGAGTATGTGGTAAAGCATCCACTACCCTCGGGTAGCTTGCTAAATGTTAACTTTCCCACTTATCAACATGAGATTAAAGGCTTCAAGCTGACTCGCCAAGGGAAAGAATTTTGGGCTGAAGATCCGTTAGAGCGTAATCATCCTGCGGAAGGACATTCTTATTATTGGTTAGGTGCTAAACTGCAGCAATTCGAAGAACATGAGGATAGCGATATTTCTTGGCTTGCCCGTGGATATATTGCGGCAGTACCTGTGCATGTAGGAGAATTAACAGATTTAGCTCATCTCAATGATGCAAAAAGCCATTTTGAAAATCATCTAAATTTACAAGCTAGACCTTAAGAAAAACAATAAGAGAAGTTAAAAATAAAGCTTTTTTTATTTAATGAATTATATCAACTCTAGTAAAAACTTTCCTACTTGGCTATCAATTCCAGCAGCTCTTGCTTTTACTCTCAATTTTTAAGACTTTATAATGTCCGGTAAAAAATCTTGGGCTCGCATCTTGTCTTCTTTATTTTTAAAGGTTTACTGAATATGCAGTAATAATAGTGATAAGCTTTGAAAAAACTTAGCCTGCATAACCAACCCTCTGAAACATGTCTCTCTACTTAGTTCGAGGGGTTTGTATAAAGCTGCATAAAAAGTATCTCAAAAGTGCATTCACAACTTTTTAGAGCTCTCCTTCTCGCCAGCTTGGAAAAGCTTTGAGGAAAATCACTCAATTAATAAAGGGGGATGGTTAGTGATACTAAGGTTTAAGGTAAATTAACTTTTTTAAGAAAAATTAAGTGAAAGGATTAAAAGAAACGCGGGAGACGGGACTCGAACCCGCAACTTCCGGCGTGACAAGCCGGTGCTCTAACCAATTGAACTACTCCCGCGTATGCATAGTTGGGCGCAACAGGACTCGAACCTATGACCACCTGTGTGTAAGACAGGAGCTCTACCAACTGAGCTATACGCCCTCAAAAGGAAGCATTCAATATACATTTTAGGGTTATTTAATCTCAAGCATTTTCGCAATTTCTTAGGAAAATTAGTGCTCTGCGCTAATAACCAACTCATTATAAAAAATTTATCCTTTTTAATGAGCTAAGCAAAGAGCCTAAAAAAAAATCCTTAAGGGTAGTCAATAATCTTCAAAATAGCCTCATCTTTTTCTTTACATTTAGTTAGATTTTATTTATAATGTTTTCTTTGACAAACCCTTAACTATTTTTAGATTATGCACCATCCTACCTCAGCTAGCGCTAAATCCATCGGTTCAGAGCTTATTATTTATATCTTTTTGATTGCAGGTGCTTTTTTAGCTGCTTTTGCGATTCAAGTTTTTCTGATTCCCAACCGTTTAATCGATGGAGGAATTGTAGGAATAGCCATGGTATGCGCTAATATTTTTGGCACTCAATATTTAGGATATTTTACTTTTGCTTTAAACTTGCCCTTTGTTTTTCTGGCTTACAGATACATAGGCAAAGTTTTTGTCCTTCATATGTTTTTTGCTCTTCTTTTCTTTACCGGCTTTATTTTTTTTATTGAGCATTATATGCCATGGGCAGAATTTAAAGGAGAAACGCTTGAGGTAGTAGTGATTGGGGGGGCGCTTTTGGGAATAGGCATAGGCTTAATCATTCGCTACGGTGGCTGTCTTGATGGTACAGAAATTTTAGGAATTATTAGTAATCGCCTCACTGGCTTTACCGTTGGACAGGTGGTCTTGGTTATTAATATTTTTGTATTTAGTGCTGCTGGAATTGCCTTTAAAGATTGGCATCCTCCTCTTCTCTCTTTAATTACCTACATGGTAGTTAGCAAAATTATGGATACTGTCATTGTAGGTTTAGATGAAACTAAATCGGTCATTATTATTTCTTCCAAATCAGAAATTATTGCCAATGCTATCGTACATGAACTAGGTTTAGGGCTAACCATCATGTATGGACGGGGCGGCTTTTCAGGAGATGAGCGAGAGATTCTTTATGTAATCGCCGAACGCCTTCAGCTTGCTGATCTGAAAGAGCTTATTTATAGAGAGGATCCCGCAGCTTTTATTGCTATTGAAAATCTTCATGAAGTAGCCAATGGCAATCAAACCGGAAAATACAAAAAAACAAGTATGAAAGAGCTATTTTCGCGGATGTTAAGTATAAAAAAATGACTTTATCCTTTGATGAGATCAAAGTAAAAGCATTAGAATTAGGTTGGGATGATGTAGGAATTACGCCTGCAAATATTCGCCAAGAAGATATTCAAGCCTACAAAGAATGGCTAGCCGAAGGAAAGCATGCAGATCTGGCCTACATGGAAAAAGAAATACGCTGTTATCCTCAGCAATATTTCCCCCAAGCAAAGACGGCACTTATTTTTCTTAGCTACTATAAGCAACCTAAAGAAGATCTCCTTACGGGTCAAGGCTTGATAGCTTCCTATGCAAGAGGAAGAGACTATCATCATCTGCATCGTAAACGGTTAAAAAAATTCATTCAATGGCTAGAAGAACGCGCAGGTGCACAAGGAATAGCTAAAGGATTTAGCGATTCTAGCCCCCTTTTAGAAAAAGCTTTGGCCGTACAGGCTGGATTGGGTTGGTTTGGTAAAAACACTTTACTTATCCACCGACGTTTTGGCACTTACACCCTGCTTTCAGGCATATTGACCTCATTAGAGATACCTGGAGCGGTAATTTCTCTACGACTACCGCGTTGTGGAAGTTGTACACGTTGTATAGATGCTTGTCCTACTCAGGCCTTAACTTCCCCTTATAAGCTAGATGCTGCTAGATGCTTATCTTATCACCTCATCGAATCTAAAAAACCAATTCCTCTAGAAATACAACAAAAAAATCCAGGTTATATTTTTGGCTGTGACATTTGTCAAGAGGCTTGTCCTCATAACCAAAGAACTTTACCCTCTCTCACGGCAGCTTTTTCTCCCGCGAGCGGCAATGGAATTTATTTAGATTTGAAAAAGATAGAAGAATGTGAGAAAAATCCTGAGAAGTTATTTGGCACACCTTTACAACGCCGAGGGATTACAGGATTAAAATATACTGCCGAAACCTTAAAACTAAAGTAAATAAATAGCCCTTTTGCTTTCATTTTCTCTAATCACTAAGTCATGCCTTCTAAAGTAAACGCGTCTGTATAGTCCAAAGAGGAATCAACCCTTTTTAAGCTAACGCTTTTCCTAAACACGAGTCTTCTATTGAATATATAATTACATCAAGAGCTGCTCCAAGAGCGTATTTTTTTGCTACACATAAAATTTAATCTTTATTTCTGTGAATAATAATGGCTGCGCATTTTTTAAGCGACTTTTTATGAGATAAAGGCCTATTGTAAATTTTTTAGTTGAAAATTATCTCTATATACATACACTCACGAACAGCTAAACTTATGCCTAATTTCATTGAGGAGCTACATGCTATATAATAATGTCGAAGATGAAGCTCATTTGTTTAAAACCGATTCATGGCGCTTATTTAGAATTATTTCCGAATTTGTAGAAGGCTTTGAAAATATGACCACCCTCGGGCCTTCGGTATCTATCTTTGGATCCGCTAGATTACAAGCTAACCATCCTTATTACAAGTTAGGCATTGATGTGGCAGGACATATTGCCAAAAAAGGTTTTGCTATTATTACCGGTGGTGGGCCAGGCCTTATGGAAGCCTCTAATAAGGGAGCTCAAATGACCCAGGGTAAATCTTGTGGATTAGGAGTAGACCTGCCTTTTGAAGCCGAGCTAAATCCTTTTATTGATAGAAAGTATCGCCTAAATTTTCGCTACTTTTTTATACGTAAGGTCATGTTTATTCGTTATGCTCAAGGATTTGTCTTTTTGCCCGGTGGTTACGGCACCTTGGACGAATTATTTGAAGCTCTTACACTTATTCAAACTCATAAGATTCACCCCTTCCCTATCTATCTAATGGGTAAGGATTACTGGAAGGGAATAATAGATTGGATTAAATCTACCATGCTTGCGCAACAATGTATCTCGGAAAATGATTTAAAGTTAATTTCTTTGACAGATGATCCAGAAGAAGTAGCTAATGGTATTGAACGCCATTACCAGCGTAATCATGTTCTAAAAAATTTTTAAAATTTAAGTTAAAATTACTGGCTGCTTTGTTCATTGAATAGACTAAGCAGTTTATCTTAAAGCTGTTCACTCATTTCCATTAATTTCTTCGCTTAATAAAAATGGTTAGCTCTAGAAGCCCAAATAGCGTTTGTAAATCGCCTTTTAAAACGAGCAATTATCAATCTCCTTTTCCCGAATTTACTAAGTTATCCTCTTTCTTCTATCTGTAAACGCATCTTAACTCTCTACTTTTAAATAAGTTGATGTGCTAATAGACTTCTTATCAAGTGCATCGCTAAGAAGGAAGTAGGTAAAAGTAAAGCTAATCCTAGAAGCACTCTTACAAAATGAAAGAAGATCTGAACGAAGGAAGAGTTTTTATCTTTCTTACCCTATCCTTACTAGAGGGTCAACAGCCCAGCTTCTAAATGCCTAAAGAGAGCAGCTAATACGCTTTAAAAAACTTAGTCTGCATACATACCCAACCCTCTAAAAGATGCCTCTCTGCTTAACGAAAGGGATTTTATGAAGTATGGGAGCACATAAGGAGTAGCTCAAAAGCGTATAATTCTTTTCTAAAGGAAGGGAATTTAATTTTAACTAAGCCTTTAATCTTCTGAGCATCCTGGCATGCTTTATTTCGTCTATTTGATTCTTTGCAGAACAAAAATTAAAAAACCTATCTAAAAACTTATACTGTTTTTTCGTGCCAGGAGAAAGTAAATGCAAGAAATAAGTGAGCTAAAAGAATTTTTAAGTTAAAAGTAAGAGTGAAATCGAGCTTAAAGCTGAAGTAAGACTTTAGACAAAAAACATCTTTAGCAAAGTATAGGCAAGAAAAAGAATCAGGCTAAAGCCCCTTTAGTAGATAGGGCATAAAACTTTATAGCTGCGAGGGTTGATCTTAAGGGTTAAGAGCGCTAAAAGGAATCGCTTTTCGTAGCTTTATCCCTACAAGTGAAAATGGGATCTATCTAATGATTAAGCTGATGTGAGGACGAATTGATAAAGCAAAAACGAAGAAGGCTTAAGACATCCTTTAAGCAGGCCCAATGATAGAGCTTTTAAACGAATAGCAAACGTATAAGAATGTGAATGTCTATTCTCTGCCTTATCAATCTAAATTACCTGCACTCGCTGTATTGTTTTTTAAGCAATTTTTACTCTTCTAGGCTAAAAGAGCACCCTTCTGCAATCAAGCCATCAATGTAGCTTAGATGAAAATCGGAATGAAGGAATTTTTTGTCATGAAGCATATAGAGATGGAAAGGAATGGTTGAGTCTACGCCGCCAATATGAAACTCTCGTAAGGCTCGTTTGCCTATAGCTATCGCTTCTAAACGATCTTTGCCATGGACAATTAATTTGGCAATCATGGAGTCGTAATTAGGAGGAATTTGATAGCCTGAATAACAAGCACTATCCACGCGAACATGGGGACCACCAGGAGGTAAATAATATTCAAGCCGTCCAGGGGAAGGTGAAAAATTTGCGGCAGGGTTTTCTGCATTGATGCGAAACTGGATGACATGCCCCTTAAAGTTAACCTCTTCTTGGGCATACCTCAGTTTATTACCCATGGCTACACTTAGTTGCTCTCCAAGAAGATCCACTCCTGTTAGCTCCTCAGTCACCGTATGTTCTACCTGAATCCTTGTATTTACTTCCATAAAATAGAAACGATGATTAGCATCCAATAGAAATTCAACAGTAGCTACCGAATGATAATTAGCCTCTTTAACAACACTAATCGCTGCTTGGCCAATTTTTTGTCTCAGTTTGCTATTTAATAGTGGGCTAGGGGCCTCTTCAATAAGTTTTTGACGACGCCTTTGGATAGAACAATCTCTCTCTCCAAGGTGAATGTAGTTGCCATATTTATCCCCAATAACTTGGACTTCAATATGCCGAGGATCAACGATCATCTTCTCCAGGTAGACATCAGGATTACTAAAGCTTGCATCTGCCTCAGCACGTGCAGCAGGAAAAAGGCGTATGAATTCTTCTTCACTATAAGCAATGCGTATTCCTTTCCCCCCTCCTCCTGATACAGCTTTAATGAAGATCGGGTAGCCAATCTCCTTGGCTACTTCTAGGCCCTCTTTTAGATCGCTTACAACTCCCTCGGAGCCAGGAATAACAGGACAGCCCGCCTTTTTTGCCGTGGCCTTAGCCTTAGCTTTATCTCCTAACAACGTAATCGAAGCAGGAGCAGGCCCGATGAAATTTAAGCCGCAACTTTCGCAAATGGAAGCAAAATTAGCATTTTCGCTTAAAAAACCATAGCCTGGATGTATGGCATCTGCTCCTGTTATTTCACAAGCAGAGAGGATATTGGAGATCTTAAGATAAGATTTAGCAGCAGGAGCTTCGCCGATACAAATGGCTTCATCGGCATGCAACACATGCAGAGCCTCGGCGTCTGCTTGCGAATAAACTGCTACTGTTTGTAAGCCTAAATCGTGACAAGCACGGATAATCCTAACGGCAATTTCGCCTCGGTTAGCAATAAGAACTTTTTGCATATTTCAATACTACGTAATTCGAAAGAGTTTTGTTCCAAATTCTACAGGATGTCCGTTTTCTACTAGCACTTCCGCCACCGTTCCTGTTGCTCCAGCTTTGATTTCATTCATTACTTTCATAGCTTCTATAATGCAGACTACGCTATTTTTATCAATTTTACTACCCACTTTAACAAAAGGAGGTTCTTCAGGAGAAGGTGTATTATAAAATGTTCCTACCATGGGCGAAGTGACAAAAAATGTATTTGCATCTTCCTTATGTTCTACCGCTTGACCCGGAGGTACTGCCAAAGAAGCCACACTAATATTTGCCCGCCGCAAGGCTTCGTCTGTTTTATTAAAAGTTTCTTCTGACGACTCAAACATTGACTCGGGAACCTTCATTGTTCCCCCATCATATCTTTCAATCTCAATTTCAAAGCCTTCTTTTTTGATAGTTACGCGTTTGGTTCCCGTACGTCCCATCGCCCCCATCAATTCCTTTATCTGCTTTAGCTCCACGCAACAATCCTCCCTATACCCTCTGTATGTATTCGTATGAACGCGTGTCTATTTTTATGATATCACCTGCTTCGATAAATGGTGGAACTTCAATTTTAGCTCCAGTCTCTAATAGAGCAGCCTTAGAAGCATTTGCTAATATAGATTTATTTTCTCCTCCCTCCACTTTTGCAACCATCAATTCTAAAAACTGAGGTAGCTCTACAGCAAAAATAGTTTCACCAAAAAAAGAAGCTTTAACTTCTACGCCTTCTTTCAAGTAGTTGATGCTATTGCCTATAATATGTTGAGGAATTAAAATTTGATTAAGGTTTTCAATATCTAAAAAAAGATAATCTTTTCCTTCTAAATAAAGAAATTCTAGACGTCGTTCTGCAAGATTAACATCTTTAATTGATTGATTTAATTTAAAATTCTTTTCAATAAGCTCATTAGATGATAAATCGCGTATTTTTGTTTTTATAAAAGGTGCACCTTTAGGTACCATCACTTTTACCGTAGTTTCCACGCGATAAAGTTTATTATTGATAGAAATTGTCATTCCAGGAGTTAGCTGGTTACTCATAACCATAGACGTTTCTGTCCTTCAGTAAAAAATTTAAGCTATCCTTGACATATTAAGAAACTAGGGCTCAAATGTCAAAGAGAAAAATAGAGACAAAACTTTAAAAAAAATTTATTTTTCCCAGCCTATAAAGCCTTAAGAGCGCCTTTATAGAAACTTTCAAAGGCAAACTGCTTATTTTTCACAATGCGATAAAAAAGAGGGAGTAAAACTTTTTATATCTACTAAAAACAAACTTGCGGATACCCGAAAATAAAAAAATTTATTAGATCTCTCAAAGGCCGCGTAAGCTATTTACTCCCTCATGCATATTAGGGCTCTTAAATAAAAATGTTCCTGCCACTAAGATGTTAGCTCCTGCTTTTACGCATAACTTAGCAGTTTCTGGAGCAATTCCTCCATCGACTTGAATATCGAAAGGAGGTAGCTTTTCAGGAGAATCTTTCTTAGCAGTCATCCCCCCTTGGCAAATATCAAGTTTAGTCAAGCATTCACGCGTAAAGCTTATTTTTTCTAGAACTTCAGGCATAAATTCTTGCCCCCCAAAACCTGGATGAACAGTCATAAGCAAGATAAGGTCACACTTATTCAAATATTTAGGAATCATAGAGGCCGACGTCTCAGGACAAAAAGCTAGGCCTGCCTTAATATTGCACTTACGAATATATTCCAAAGTTTCATCTACATCTTCGGTAGCCTCGAAGTGGATAGTAATGTTGTCTGCACCTGCTTCCACAAAACGTTCGATATAATCAAAGGGATGATAAACCATTAAATGGACATCTAAGAACATATTCGTAGCACGATTAATAGCAGCAACAGCTTGTGGCCCCATCGTTAAATTGGGCACAAAATTTCCATCCATAATATCGATATGCAAAGAGTCTGCCCCCGAGTCCTCAATTTTCTTAGCCGTATCTGCCAAGTAGCCAAAGTCACCTGCTAAAATAGAGGCAGCCACTTTTATTGGGTTTGTTTTTGTCATTGTTAATGCCTGGTCAAAATTATGTGTAGAGAGGTTAGCTTAAGCAACACGAGCTTGTCAAGTAATACAATCCCTAGGTGATCACTGGCTGTTAAAAGTGCGGGTAGCTAAAGAGCTCTACTTAAATCCCTTCTCGCTATCCCTTTAATGCTTAAGTTAAAGAATGCTAACAAAGTATATAAATTTTCTTCTTGGTCGCTTGCCTTATTGCCAGTTTCCTCTCTTAAGGCCACCCAGAAAACCTCTTAAGCCTTTATACAAACTTTATTCAAAAATTTTAAAGCCAAAACTCACTATGTCCCCGTTTGAAACTCAAAATAAGGGATTAAACTTAAAGCTTAGGAGACTTTATTATCAAACATGTTGACGACTGCCTTTTGAATAATTGAGCCAAATAATTTTTGCCGCTTTCCATCCAAGCAGCGGTAAAGATAACAATTATAATTGATCTCATGCACCTGCATGTAAGCAGTGGCAATTTCTGAGGATTTAGCTTGTAAAACATTTAAAGCTTGAGCTAAATCTTCCCGGTTTAAACGCTCTTCAGATTTCACTATTACATATATATAAGGCGTCTTGGCCAATGTTTTCACATGATAAGAGAGAGGTGGCACTATTTCTTCCTCGATTGTTTCTCTTAGCAAGCTAAAAAACATTTTTAAAGTTTCTGCCTCTAAAACGGTACGCATGACTATAGGAGTAATAGAAAAGAAGAAATTTTCTAATAACAATTCATTCAAATCCGTCTCTTCTTCAAGGAGCGCTTTTAGCTCGGCTAGAAGTTCATTCTGTTTTGAGATCATTCCTCCATTAAAATCTCTAAATTCCCCTAAAATTCTTAGCAATTCAAAAACTACACTTTGGCGGGCTTTATTTAGATCAATAGAATTATCTCGTCTAATGAAATCATCTTTTGAAATCTTTACAGTAAATACTGTGGCTTCTTTACTATGCTTTCCTCGCAAGTATCCTAAAGTTTTACAACGATCATGGGTATAATCTAGAAAAGTTTCACTTTTATCAAAGAGTTCTTTTATGGAAGCGCCACTAGGCTCAACCACTCTGACCACAATGATAGTAAACACCAATTTGGAGTAGGTTTGCTCGTCAAAATTAATGATGACTTGAGGTAAGTCTCGTACAAATTTAACTTGGCTACTTAAGCTAAAGATGTTACGCATAATCTCTTCTTCGTTGCGTGGCATGAAGATAGGATGCACTATATGTTCAATGCTATCTAGCAAATCTATAGGCAGAGTTTTACGTAGTTGAGAGACTTCCTGGTGGGTAAATTTCTCTCCCATACTTTTTTCTATTTCTATGTAGACAGTACAAAAATTTTCTGGAGAGCGCCGATTATCGATAAAAGAATTTTCTACCATAAGGGCGTTGGGAATATGATTTTGGATCGCTCGAATTAAATGCCGTTTATCAAAAATTTCTTTTTCTCTTAAAAAATTAAAGCCAACGATAATCCCTAAAACCTGCTTATTTTGCTCTTGGTCGCGCAAATAGGTTTTAAATATTTTCAAGAAGAAATGCCTTTTATTTTGAATTTGAAGTCGATCGAAAAGATATCTTCTAAAAAGATATTGAATGCAGATAATGCGACTAAGATGGCGGCTACTTCGTTGAGATTTAAAATCATCGTGACATATTACCAACACATGTTGCATCTCTGTCAGCAAATCAAAATCAAAAAACTGAGGTTTACGCTCAATCAAATAGGCAATATTTTCTTGGATAAGAGCTGTTTTAGCATCAATGCTTAAGCCTTTAATTTCTAAAATTCTTTTAGCATAATAAGAAGAATCCATTCCTAAGCGGATTTCTGCTTCGATAATAGGTAAATTAGCTTGGATCTGCTCTACATCGGAAACTAAATCAAGATGGATGACCACTTTGAATAATCGGTAAACTAAGGGGCTTAGAGAAGGAATGCTAAACTCAGAAGAAAATATCATCGATTGATTTAAACGTCGCCCTGGCACTAGCCAATTCGAAAGCATTTCGATAAAGAACTTTAGAGTATGTTCCTGAGATTTGCCAAAATAATAAAAGGTTAGATAGCCAGGGGCCTGATTTGAAACTAAAGTCTTAACAATGGGAAATTCACTTTCATAACTCTTATTTTTGAAAAAATTTAGAGGAATAATTTTCTTCAATATGCTATGAATAGCTTCTTTGAATAGATGTATACCTATGTCATTATCTTGATCCTCAACATGAATCTTTATTTCGGGAAAACACTCATTATCTTGCATGATTTAAGCTACTTATAGGCATGTATTGTTAAGTTTCATCTTCAAACAAATGCTTATCCGGCTGGCAAGAATCTTCAAAAATTATTGTGCACCTTTCATTCTCTTCCAAACCATATGTCTTAAAAGATCTTATCTTTAAGGGCAAATAATTCTTATAGGCTAATTCTATACAACGGGGATGTAATATCTTTCCACCTTTACCAACTACATCTAAAGCTTGCTTATAAGTAAGCTTTGAATGAAAAATTGCGTGAGGGTTTTTTTTAGGATCTTCTGCATAAACTCCTGAGACATCTTTAAAGAACTCTACGATGGAGGCTTTTAAAATCACTCCTAAAGCTACTGCTGTAGTATCTGAGCCACCTCGTCCTAAAGTAGTAATCTCTCCTAATCTACTTACCCCTTGGAATCCTGCTACAATAACGATTTTCCCAGAATCTAGCAAGGGCAAAACACGCGTAGGCCGCACATCGATAATTCTTGCTTCCGTATGCCTTGAACAAGTAATAATTCCTGATTGGCTACCTGTGAAGCTTAAAGCCTCGCATCCTTTGGCGGCCAAGGCCATTGCAAGCAAAGAACAGCTTATCCTTTCGCCTACGGTCACTAGCATGTCGTATTCTCGGCGAGGAGGGTCAGGGTTAACTTGCTTAGCTAATGCAATCAAATGATCGGTGGTTTTTCCCATCGCACTTACTACGACTACAAGACGTTGAAAATCTTTTTTTCGCGAAATGATAAGATCGGCTATATAGGAAAAATGCTCAGCAGTAGCTACTGCTGCCCCCCCAAATTTCATTACAAGTGTCTGCATAGGAGTAGTTTTTTACTTTTTTATTATTTTTTTTCTGATAAGCTTGAATTACTTATAAAAAAAAGCCTTCCCATCTGTCAATTTAAATCCTTATATTCCAAAGGCAAATGAAGCAAGATGCATGAATTAGAAAAAATTTTTTATTTTGAAGCGGCTCATTTTTTAAGCCATCATGATGGTAAATGCAAAAGTATGCATGGCCACTCCTATAGTCTCCATGTCATTATTCGAAAGGAGTTTTTACAAAAAGAGGGGCCCAAGAAAAATATGGTAATAGATTTTCAGGATCTTACTGATCTTGTCCAGCCTATGATAAAAAAATATTTAGATCATCAGTGCTTGAATGAGACCCTACAGTCAGATTCTACGACTGTAGAATTTGTGTGCAAATGGATTTATGATTATCTTAAGCCTATACTACCCGAGCTGTATGCTATCACCCTTTATGAAACGGCCTCTTCAAAAGCGACTTACTGGATATAAACGTTTTTTTTCCAAGTGATCTAGATAGCTACGCGTTAATTTCATTCTGAAGCATCTTTAATGAAGAGCATATTTGATGAAAAAAAATTTATTAAATTAAATAAGCATTCTATATATTCTCTCAATTCGGTTTTATCCTTATTTCCTTTCCTGCCCTCTCCTGTTTTCACTTCAGTTTTATATATTGCTATTTTTCTTTCACATCTGATATCTTTACTCCATTAGTATGAAAAATAGGAGTAACCTTTAAATGTCTAAAAACCCCCAACACACCTGGAATGAGAGCAAGATCGTCGATGATGTCTCTTACCAGCAAACAGATGCAGAACTTTTTAAAGCTTTATTGGAGGGTCAGTCATCCAATAATAACGTTGAAGACAGCACTGCATTGATCCCAGGAACTATCCTCAAAGGAAGGATTGTCGAAATTACAAAAGATCATGTTGTCGTAGATGTAGGCTTAAAATCAGAGGGTCTAGTCCCTATTGAGGAATTTTCTGATCCTTCAAATGTGGTATTAGATGGGGAAGTCGAAGTGCTTCTTGACCAAGCTGAAGATGATAATGGGCAGATTGTTCTCTCTCGTGAAAAAGCCGAAAGAATGCGTCAATGGGAATATATTCTGGAACATTGCGAAGAAGGTTCGATTGTCAAGGGCCGCGTCCTCCGTAAAGTTAAAGGTGGCTTAATGGTTGATATTGGGATGGAAGCATTCTTACCTGGCTCTCAGATCGATAACAAGCGCATTAAAAACCTCGATGAATATCTCGGCAAGACATATGAATTTAAGATCCTTAAGATTAATATTGAACGTAAGAACGTAGTCGTCTCCAGACGTGAGCTTTTAGAAGCTGAAAGAATTTCTAAAAAGGCTGAGCTTTTGGAAAATATTAAAGAAGGTGATGTGCGCGATGGGATTGTTAAAAACATTACCGATTTCGGGGTTTTCCTTGACCTCGATGGCATTGATGGACTATTGCATATTACGGATATGACTTGGAAACGTATTAAGCATCCTTCTGAAATGGTCCAACTGGGGCAAAAACTAGAAGTGATGATTTTAAGCGTCGATCGC
This sequence comes from Neochlamydia sp. AcF84, assembly GCF_011087585.1. NCBI lineage: Bacteria > Pseudomonadati > Chlamydiota > Chlamydiia > Parachlamydiales > Parachlamydiaceae > Neochlamydia > Neochlamydia sp. AcF84. Next base: position 63,245 of record NZ_VJOT01000021.1, on the reverse strand, counting down.
GAAAAAGGTCGTGTAGCTTTAGGCTTAAAGCAAAAAGAATCTAATCCTTGGGATCAAATCGAGCAAAAATACCCACCTGGAACGCGTGTGAAAGGTAAGATTGTTAACTTGCTCCCTTATGGTGCCTTTATTGAAATTGAGCCAGGTATTGAAGGCCTTATTCATGTGTCAGAAATGTCATGGGTAAAAAACGTCACCGATCCTAGCGAAGTGGTCAAAAAAGGTGATGATGTGGAAGCTGTAGTTCTTTCGGTACAAAAAGAAGAAGGGAAAATTTCTTTAGGAATTAAACAAGCTGAACATAACCCTTGGGACGATGTGGAGAGAAGATATCCAGTGGGTACTAACGTGAAAGCAGAAATCCGCAGCTTAACTAACTATGGCGCTTTTGTCGAATTAGAACCAGGAGTAGAGGGATTAATACATATTTCAGATCTAAGCTGGATTAAAAAAGTCTCCCACCCTTCCGAGGTTCTCCGTAAAGGCGATGTCGTAGATGCCTGCATCTTATCCGTTGATCGAGATAGCAAGAAAATTACTTTAGGTGTTAAGCAATTAAGTAATAACCCTTGGGAAAGTATTGAGAAAACGATGCCAGTGGGATCTTTAGTTAAAGGAAAAGTAACTAAAATTACTGCCTTTGGAGCTTTTGTAGAACTCGATAGCGGTATAGAAGGACTCATCCATGTCACTGAATTATCTGATCAGGCCTTCGGCAAAGTTGAAGATGTTGTTTCTAAAGGCGATGATGTAACAGCTAAGGTGATTAAATTAGATCCTGAGCATAAAAAGATTGCTCTTTCTATCAAGGAATATTTAATTGATCAAAATCACACCAGTCATGACGACATCATTTTAACTTCCAATAAGCGCAAAAAGAAATCTTCTGAAAAAGATAGAGAAGATAGCGAAGATTAGAATACCTTCTGACTCGCATTCAATCGGTAGAAAAGCTAGCTTTTCTACCGATTAACACACCTTACATAGATAAAATACCCTCTTGTAAGTTGCTTTACAAATCTTCTTTAATATATAATTCCTATCTTAAGAATTTGAGGCAAAAAAAACGATGAATAAAGATCTCATAGCTATTTTTGAGTACCTAGAAAGAGAAAAAGGCATTAAGCGAGAAATCGTAATCAGCGCCATAGAAGAATCTCTTCGTGCCGCCGCCCGTAAAAGTATTAGCGGAGCCTCAAATGTTACTGTGACTATTCATCCCAAAACAGGTAATATTGACGTTTACTGCGAAAAAGAGATTGTAGACGAAGTGGAAGTGCCTGCTCAAGAAATCTCATTAGAAGAAGCTCGCGAAATTGATCCTGAGAGCCAAGTGGGCCAATTTATTGATGTGATAGCCACTCCTAGAGATTTTGGTCGTATTGCAGCCCAAAAAGCACGCCAAATTATTACTCAAAAGTTGCGAGGGGCGGAGCGCGATGTTATTTATGAAGAGTACCGCCATCGGGTAAATGAATTAATTTCTGGTACTGTCAAACGCTTTGTCCGAGGAGCTAATTTAATTATCGATTTAGGTAAAGTAGAAGCTTTAATGCCCATGAAGCACTATCCTAAAACTGAGAAATATAATCTTGGAGATAAAGTTTTGGCCTTACTGCTAGAAGTGAATGATACGGAAAATGGCGGCGCAGAAGTTATTCTCTCACGTAGCCATCCAGAATTCGTTCGTCAATTGCTCATCCAAGAAGTACCTGAGATTAATGATAATATTGTTGTTATCGACAAAATTGCTCGTGATCCCGGCTACCGAACTAAATTAACTGTTCGTTCTACAGATCCTAAAGTTGATCCAGTAGGTGCTTGTGTAGGGATGCGTGGGGTACGTGTTAAAAATGTAGTCAGAGAATTACATAATGAGAAAATCGATATTGTTCCTTTTTCCGCCGACCCTATTGAACTTCTGCAGAATGCTCTATCGCCGATTGAGATTCGTAAAATCAATATTAGCGAAGATGATCACACCATCTCTATCGTCGTGGATGATGAAGATTTTGCCGCTGTGATTGGTAAAAAAGGAATGAATGCAAGGCTTAACAGCGAATTGATTGGTTATGAGCTAGAAGTGCAGCGGATGACGGATTATAACCGTACCATGGCTTTGCAACGCACAGAGCTAGCCGAGTCCGATGATCCTTCTCTCAACGAACCCTTAGAAGAGATCGATGGTCTTAACAATCTGATTTTCCAGCATCTGATTGCCGAAGGCTACACTACTCTCAAATCTCTTTTGATTGCAACCCCAGAAGAATTGGCAAAAATTCCGGGCATAAGCCTAGATACCGCCGACAAGATTATAGAACAAATTAGAAAACAAAGGATAGAAAGCCTTGGCAAAAAACCTGAAGCTAACCATTAAAAACACTCAAATTGCTGAAGCCATCAATTTAGGTAAAATTAAAAGCAAAATAGCAGCAAATAAGGCTTTAGAAGATAAAGAAGAAAAGCCTGTTAAAAAAAGTACGCTGACTAAAGCACCTAAAGCAGAGCTAAATGAATCTACGAAAAACGCTTCAGTTCATTCTCCAACTAAGGAAGAAACTACACCTCGAATTCGCGCGCGTTCTAAATCTGCTTTTGCTGAAGGTGCTGTCCCTGAAGCTAAGCCTAAGGTAGAATTTGCAGAGACTTCAAGCGCAGGTGCAGCTGAAGAGGTCGAGGAAGAAGGCATTAAGATTAAAAAATCTAGTGAAGAGCTACGTAAAGAAATTTTTGCTGAAGAACTGGTAGAGCTATCTGAGAAAAAAGTTTTTGAAGAAAAGCCAGCGGCGGAAGAAATTTTTGCTGATGCAGTTAAAAATGAAAAAACTCCTGCTCCTGCTGAAGAAACCCCTCTTATAGCAAAAGAATTTATTCCTTCTCGAGGCGAAAAACCTGTAGCAGTAGCCCGTCAAGAAGCCCCTATACCTGCAATTAAGCCTATGCCAGAATATGTCAAGCTGGGGCCTACAGGTCGGCATGTTAAGGATCTTTTACCTCGAAAACCGGCTCCGCGGCCTGCTTATGTTCCTCCTCAGCCACCTCAAAAACATAAAGCAGAGGCAGCTTCCACTCCTGATAAAGAAGCAGCAGCTAAAGCTACGAAAGACAAATTTAAGCCCAAAGAGGGTGAAGAAACCGCTGTTAGTGATGAAAATCTTCCTAAGAAAACCTTTCCAGGTAAAGCTAAAGAATTTCGTGATCTGAAACCTACCCGGCGTCTTGAACCCACGCGAGCATTTGATGCACGCGATAGACAAGGCTTGCGAGCAGAGGATGATACTTCTCAATGGAGGAAAAAGCGCAACAGACAAATCAAGCAGGTTCAGGAAGATACTACTATTCGACCTACTGCGCTCAAAATCAGAACGCCTATTAGCATTAAAGATTTGGCTGCTGAAATGAAATTAAAGTCTTCCCAGCTAATCTCTAAATTGTTCATGCAAGGGCTTGTCGTTACCCTTAATGATTTGTTAGAAGATGAGACGACTATTCAACTGCTAGGACATGAATTTGGATGCGAGATTAGCATTGATACCTCAGAAGAAAAAAGGATCCGCATTACTGATCAAAGTGCTAGCGAAGAGATCAAACAAACCTCTCCAGAAAAGCTTCACATTCGGGCACCTGTAGTTGCCTTCATGGGACATGTAGACCATGGTAAGACCAGCTTAATTGATGCTATAAGAAGCAGCAACCGTGCAGCTGGCGAGGCAGGAGCTATTACTCAGCATATTGGAGCGTTTAAATGTAAAACAGCGGTAGGAGAAATTTGCATCCTTGATACTCCAGGACACGAAGCCTTTTCTGCTATGCGTGCCCGTGGTGCGGATGTCACCGATATCGTGGTGTTAGTTGTAGCCGGTGATGAAGGCCTTCGCCAACAAACAGTGGAAGCCATCCAGCATGCTCGTGAAGCAAAAGTTACCATCGTAGTAGCTATTAACAAATGTGATAAGCCTAATTTCAACGTTGAAAATGTTTACCGTCAGCTAGCAGAGCAAGAACTTCTTCCAGAAGCATGGGGTGGGCAAACTATTACTGTTAATTGTTCTGCAGTCACTAAAGAAGGCATTAGCACACTGCTAGAAATGCTAGCTTTGCAAGCAGAAGTGTTGGAATTGCGCGCAGATCCTACTAACCGGGCTCGAGGGCGTGTTTTAGAATCTGAAATGCATAAAGGCATGGGCGCTGTGGCTACTATGCTTATTCAGAATGGAACTTTAAAAATAGGCGACTCTCTTGTATTTGATCAATATTGGGGACGTGTTAAAACTATGCAAGATGAATATGGGCATAATATTCAGCAAGCAGGACCTTCCACACCCGTATCCATTACAGGCCTTTCGGGCCTCCCAGAAGCAGGGCAAGAGTTTATTGTAGTTAAAAATGAAAAAGAGGCTCGTGAGATTGCTGAAGCTCGTATGGTAGGTATGCGCCAAAACAACTTGCTTAAAAAGAAGCTCTCCATGGAAAACTTGATGATGCAAGCTTCGGAGCCTTCTAAGAAAATTCTTAATATTATCTTGCGTGCTGACGTACAAGGCTCTCTTGAAGCCCTTAAAGTAGGGTTACTGAAAATTTATTCGAAAAAAGCCGAAGTTAATATTATTTCTGCAGGAGTAGGAGAAGTTTCGGAATCAGACGTGCAAATGGCTTCGACCTCCAAAGCGGTCATTATAGGCTTCCACACCCAGATTGAAAGCCATGCTGATGCCCTTATTAGACAACATGGAGTACAGGTTAAAATGCATGACATCATTTATCATGCTATTGATGATGTTAAAGCCATGCTCGTAGATCTTTTGGATAAGATTGCTATTGAAACAGAAAAAGGAAAATTCCAAGTGAAAGCGCTCTTTAAGTCCTCCCACTATGGACAAATAGCAGGAGGAATTGTTACTGAAGGCGCGATTAATCGTAATAACCAGATGCGCATTATACGCAATGGCCAGCTGATTGGAAAATCATCGATTTCCTCAATAAAACGCGTAAAAGACGATGTAAGAGAGGTTCAAAAAGGCCTTGAATGTGGTATAGTTCTTTCCAATTTTGATACTGCACAAGAAGGCGATGTATTTGAAGCGTACGAAGTTACTTACATTACCCAAGAATTATAAGATTCTTTATAGAGGCAGATGAATCATGGCAAAACAACGCACGGATAGACTTAATTCCCTCCTTAAAGAAGTTATCTCAGATGTTATTCGTAAAGATGTGCGCAACCCGCACGTCAATGAGCTTATGACGGTCACAAGGGTAGAGATTACTAAAGACTTGCACCATGCCAAAGTATTTATCAGCGTGATTGGCAATCAAGAGCAAAAAGATCAGACTATCCAAGCTCTTGAAACGGCAGCGGGGTTTGTCGCGGTTACAGCCTCAAAAAAAGTGGTCATGCGTTATTTTCCCGAGCTTCACTTTAAGCTTGATGATAGCGTAGATAAGCATATGCGTATCGAGCAGCTCCTCGAAGAAATTAGCAGTGAGCGTGAGTCGCGAGGCAATGATTAATCGTTCAGCAGGCTCCATAGCTCCTAGCCCTCAAGGTATTTTGCTTATAGATAAACCTATAGGCAAAACATCTTTTAGCCTTGTAGCTGCATTAAGGCGTATTTTAGGAGTAGATAAAATCGGTCATGCCGGCACACTCGATCCTTTTGCCACAGGCGTCATGGTTCTACTCATCGGGCGCAACATGACCAAGCTCTCCGATCGATTTCTATGCGAGGATAAGGAATACATTGCTCAAGTGCATTTGGGAGAAGCTACCGACACCTACGATTGTGAAGGAACTATCACTTTCCAATCCCCTCTTATTCCTACTCCCTCTGAAATTAAGGCTATCATCCAAGAATTTCAAGGGGAAGTCCAACAAATTCCCCCTATGCATTCTGCTAAAAAAGTTAATGGAAAAAAACTTTACGAACTGGCTAGAAAAGGAAAAGTGATAGAACGTCAACCTGTCAAGGTCACTCTGCAAATAGAGATATTAGATTATCACTATCCCTATCTAAATCTTCGGGTAAAATGTTCTAAGGGTACTTACATACGTAGCTTAGCTGATGATATAGGTAAAAAGCTAGGATGTGGAGCTCATCTTTCCAATCTTAAAAGGACGCGTAGCGGGCCCTTTAACCTTGAAGATTGTTTAGATGGCAGCCAATTATTTATTGCCTCCCCTGATGTTCAGCAAATCAGCAAAGCTCTTTTTTATCCTGCTCTATAAGTATATTTCCTACTCAATTTTTTGGTGCTAACCTGTTAAAGATGTCCAAAAAAGTTTTTAATGCATAGCTTACGAGTGGTTTATATTAAAAGCCCTCCCATTTTTTATTAGCTTATCATTCTCTTTAATAGCACTACCAAAATTTATATTTATTTGCGTGAAAATGTTTTATATGTATGTTGTAGGCAAAGCTCTCCTAAAGGAAAAAATGGGCTGTTTTTAAACCTAGTTACCAACCTAACGATTAATAAATTTTTTACTATTTTTTGAATCATGAAACTCCTTCGCGAACTTCCAGCTACGCCGCTTTTTTCTACCTCTTCTGTGCTTACCTTAGGCAATTTTGATGGCATGCACATTGGGCACCAAGCGATCATCAAAAAAGTAGTAGAAACCGCCAAAAGCCAACAAAAAGCCAGTGTAGTTTTATCCTTTGAAAATCACCCCTCCGAGGTCCTTTATCCTGATAGGCCGGTAAATAAAATCTGCACGAATGAACATAAAATTCAGCTGATCAAAAATATGGGTGTAGATTTATTAATCTTGCTTAAATTTACTAAAGAATTTTCTGAACAGAGTGCTGAACAGTTTATCCATCATTTGCAGACTCTCCTCCCCTTTTCTCATCTTATCCTTGGATGGGACGCTACGTTAGGTAAAGATAGAAAAGGCAATAAGGAAACCATTAAAGGTATAGCAGAAAGAGAACATTTTGGTGTGGAATACATCGAACAGCAAACAGTCGACGAGGTTGCTGTTTCTAGCTCCCTGATTCGTAAATTCATTCAAGAAGGACAATTAGAGACCGCCCAAAAGCTCCTAGGACGTCCTTATAGTGTCTTATCTGCCGTTGATAGAGGTCTAGGAAAAGGAAAGCAGCTAAGCTGCCCTACAGCTAATTTAGATGTCAAAAATTTGTGTATTCCTCCTTTAGGAGTCTATGCTGTTAACATCTTTGTTGATCAGCAGCTGTTTAAAGGCGTAGCGAATCTAGGGATAGCACCCACCGTCCGTGAAGATAAAGTTCCTCTCTTAGAAGCTCATATTTTTGATTATGAGGCTAATCTGTATGGTAAAACCATCGAAGTTATTCTTACTTCTTATTTAAGGCCTGAAAAAAAGTTTGCTAACCTTGAAGAATTAAAGCTACATATCCAACAAGACATTTTAAAAGCTAGATCTCTTGGTTAAATTTAAATAGAGAGATTACTTTATTTTTTTCCTTTTAACTTACTATAAGCTTAAAGAGAGAGAGAAAAAATATTAAAACTTAGTAAAACATCTTATGCGCTTTAAAAAACTCAGTCTACATATCCAACTTTCTGAAATCTGCTTTTCAACTTAACGAGAGGGACTTTATAAAGTATGGGGCTGCATAAGAAGTAGCTCAAAAGCATATTATATTTTCTCTTCTTAGTCACACACACCCTTCCATGATGCTAACAATAGTGAAAAAATATTTTTTAGATTTAGATTGACAAATTATAACATTTTTTCAAAAAATTGAGGATAAAGCAGATAGAGCTTTGAAGTGCAGGTGAAAATAAAGTTAGATAAAAGGAGGATAAGCTTATGAACCTAGAAAGTTCCTCTATTAACCCTTTTATATTTACTACATTTAAGGAACTAGCAGAAGAAAAGCCTTATCTAGGGCTAGGTCCGTATGCAGAAATTAGCTTAAAGATTTTCAAGGAGCTGAGCCAGCAAGATCTCTCTAACGCACGAGGCGTTTGCAAAGAGTGGAAGCAATTAATTGAACAAATGGATGAATGGAAAAGACTTCATTCAAAGAAAATTAAAATTAATTTACCCACCCATAATCAGCTTGCTGCTAATGAAGCAAATTCCTTGGATCCTTCTCCGCCTCACTGGAGCCCCTCTCAAATAGCTAAGTCTTTATGGTATGATTCTTCAACTTTTATTAGCGACTCGTATGAAGCAAAAGTAAATGCTGTAGCTGCCTATCTACATAAAGAAGGCTTTGAATTAAAAGGGGTTGCAAACGACGGTGATTGCTTTTTTAATGCTTTTTTAGAAAGCTATGAAGGGCTTCCTAGAAAGATTCCATTGCTTGATATGTCCAGCGATAAAATTTCTTATTTAAGACAAGTGCTTTCAGACATTATTAAGCACACTAACAGTAAAAGAGCAGAAGAAATAATAGGAAAAGGAGCTTGGGTAAGTGGCTTAGGCGAAGGAGATTTATTAGCCCAGGCTTTATCTATTCCTATCAGATTAGTCACAGTGAATGAAGACCCTTCGGGGTGTGGTGTTAATGATAGGCTTATTTTTTCAAAAGTAGGCTTAACATCTAAAAAAGTTAGATCCAGGGAATGGGAAACTATTCCTCCAGAAGAAAGGCCTCAAAAATATATCTTTATTGTAGATTTAGGTGGTCATTTTATTTATGCTCAAAAGCCCTTAAAGCAAGATAAAACTCTTCTTTCAAAGTCGAAAATCTCTTCTAATATTCTTTTTTCTAATTCGCTATCGATAAATGCATCGAAAAACACCTCGCAAACATGGGAAAGCCAGGAGCTTTTATCAGGCGAGAAGATAAAAGAATTAGAACAGACCTATACTTTAGCTTTACAAATGGCTGTCCAAGAGAAAGATCCTATTCAAGAAAGCTTTTGTATAGAAGAATTAGGTGACATTTATTTAAGAAAGCAAACATTGGAAACGCTTCTGCAAGCGGCAGGTCTTTATAATTATGCCTTACGCCTAGCTCCTCTACAACGGCAAAAAGTTCTTAAAGATAAGCTCTGCCAAGTACAAAATTTACTTGCTAAACAATGCAAAGGCAAACCTTTTGATTTCGCAGTGGTGGAGAAACAATTTGAACGCAATCGCCACAACTTAAAAAAATTTAGAGAAGAGATAGAGAAGAAAATTCAAACTTTGCCAGAAACCCCTTCTTCCCAAGAGGTGAAAGAGCTTTATGGTGAGATAGCTCACCAGATAAAAGTTTTCTTTGGGCAGCTTGTAATGCAGGCCGTGCATCAATTAGACACTGAGCCTTGTGAGTATGCCATGATAGGCTTTGGCTCTCTAGCTAGGGAAGAAATGACCCCTTATTCCGACTTAGAATTTGGTATCCTTGTACAAGATGACAATCCTATAAATAAGAAATATTTTAGAAATCTTACATATTTAATTCACTTGCAGGTTATCAACTTGGGAGAAACTATTCTTCCTGCTTTAAATATTCCTTGCTTAAAAGCAATAAGCTTTTTCGATAGCATGACGCCACGGGGCTTTGCCTTTGATGGAGCAGGAGTAGAAGGAAAAGGCTGCAAAACTCCCTTGGGCAATGGTAAGACATTTGAGCTTATCCAAACTCCTGGACAGATGGCTCAATATGTAGGTAAAGATGAAAAAGGCCAGTGGTGGCATGAAAAAGAGCCTCATCTTCCTATGGAATTGCTAAACTTTACTCATTTGTTAGGCAACGAGGAGCTAACTGAGCAATATAGGCAACATGTTCAACACAAGCTTAATGCTCCTTATCAACAAAATCTTAATCTACGCCAATACCTAGCCCAGTATCATTTAGTTCAGGAAGATATGGAAAATTTTGATCCAGCGATGGCTAACATAAGCAAAGAAGGAATGTTATTCAAAGTTAAAAATGATTTTTATAGGTTTCCTCATTTAGCTTTTGACCGTCTAGCTCTTCTTAAGAAAATAGAAGCTTCCGACACTTTTACTAGGATTAATAAACTAAGGAAGTTAGAGATTATAATGAAAGGGGCCAGTGAAAAGTTAAAAGATTGGATGAGCCTAGCCTTATTCATGCGTCTTAAGACTTACTCACATTATCAAGCACAACAAGAGATGATGAATCCTTTGCTTAAACCTTTTGGCTTTGAAGATCCAGATCTTATTCAACAGCACTTTGCCCTAGATCATAAAGCCTTAAAAAAGATAAAAGAAATCTACCACATCTTCATTCCTTTCTATCACGTTATTCAAGATTTCTTAGCAGGTAATGAAGATATACTTAAATCTTCTGATTTGGAGGATAACTCACCAGAGACGCACGGAGATATACACCGGAGACTTTTTCAACATACAAAAGCAGAAAAATGGTATCTTTTAGCAAAAGAAGCAAATCCACAAAATACGCGGGTTTTAAATGCTCTTGCAATCATTTATCAAAACCAAGGTAATTTAGACAAAGCGGTAGAGTACACTAACAAAGCACTTGTTATTGACGTTAAGCTTTTTGGTGAATATCATCCCAAGGTGACAGCTTGTTACAATAACTTAGGAATAATCTACAAAAAACAAGGCAATTTAGCCCAGGCGGAAGAGTGTAACAGCAAAGCGCTTACCATTAACCTTAAGCTTTTTGGTGAATATCATTCTAGTGTGGCAACCAATTATAACAGCTTAGGACAAATCTACCAAAACCAAGGCAATTTAAGCCAAGCGGAAGAGTGTAGCAGCAAAGCGCTTGCCATTAACCTTAAGCTTTTGGGTGAAAATCATCCCCATGTGGCAGGTGATTACAATAACCTAGGAATAATCTGCGGAAAGCAAGGCAAGTTAGGCCAGGCGGAAGAGTATAGCAACAAAGCGCTTGCCATTAACCTTAAGCTTTTTGGTGAATATCATCCTAACGTGGTAAGAGATTACAATAATCTAGGACAAATCTACAAAGACCAAGGCAATTTAGTCCAGGCAGAAGAGTGTAGCAGCAAAGCGCTTGCCATCGACCTTAAGCTTTTTGGTGAACATCATCCCGATGTGGCAATTGGTTACAATAACCTAGGACAAATCTACAAAGAACAGGGCAATTCAGACAAAGCGGAAGAGTATATTAAAAAAGCACTTGCTATCGAGCTTAAGCTTTTTGGTGAAAATCATCCCCGTGTGGCAACTTGTTACAATAACCTAGGAGCAATCTACCAAAGCCAAGGCAATTTAAGCCAAGCGGAAGAGTGTAGCAGCAAAGCGCTTGCCATTAACCTTAAGCTTTTTGGTGAAAATCATCCCGATATGGCAATTGGTTACAATAACCTAGGACAAATCTACAAAGAGCAAGGCAATTTAAACAAAGCGGAAGAGTATATTAAAAAAGCACTTGCCATTAACCTTAAGCTTTTCGGTGAAAATCATCCCGATGTGGCAATTGGTTACAATAACCTAGGACTAATCTACAAAGACCAAGGCAATTTAGTCCAGGCGGAAGAGTGTAGCAGCAAAGCGCTTGCCATTAACCTTAAGCTTTTTGGTGAAAATCATCCCCATGTGGCAATTCGCTACAACAACCTAGGGACACTCTACCAAGAACACGGCAATTTAGGCCAGGCGGAAGGGTATGTCAAGAAAGCGCTTGCCATTAACCTTAAGCTTTTGGGTGAAAATCATCCCGATGTGGCAATTGGTTACAATAACTTAGGACAAATCTACAAAGACCAAGGCAATTTAGCCCAGGCGGAAGAGTGTAGCAACAAAGCACTTGCCATTAACCTTAAGCTTTTTGGTGAAAATCATTCCCATGTGGCAACCAATTATAACAGCTTAGGACAAATCTACCAAAGCCAAGGCAATTTAAGCCAAGCGGAAGAGTGTAGCAGCAAAGCACTTGCCATTAACCTTAAGCTTTTTGGTGAAAATCATCCCCATGTGGCAATTGGTTACAATAACCTAGGACAAATCTACAAAGAACAAGGTAATTTAAGCCAAGCGGAAGAGTGTAGCAACAAAACACTTGCCATTGACCTTGAACTTTTTGGTAAATATTCTCTCCTGGTGGCATTCGATTACCATGGCCTGGGAGGAATTTACAAAGAACAAGGTAATTTAAGCCAAGCGGCAGAGTATATTAACAAAGCGCTTACCATTAACCTTAAGCTTTTTGGTGAATATCATCCCTATGTGGCAATTGGTTACAATAACCTAGGACAAATCTACAAAGAGCAAGGCAATTTAGACAAGGCGGAAGAGTATATTAACAAAGCACTCGTTATCGACCTTAGCCTGTTTGGTGAAAATCATCCCGAGGTGGCAAACAATTATAGCAGCCTAGGAGCAATCTACCGCGGCCAAGGCAATTTAGACAAGGCGGAAGAGTATATTAACAAAGCGCTTGCCATTAACCTTAAGCTTTTTGGTGAATATCATCACACCGTGGCAACCCATTACAATCAACTAGGACTAATCTATAAAGAGCAAGGCAATTTAGAAAAAGCGGAAGAGTATGTTAGCAAAGCGATTACCATTAACCTTAAGCTTTTGGGTAAAAATCATCCCGATGTGGCAACTTATTACAATAACTTGGCAGGGATCTACCAAACTTTGGGAGGAATCTACCAACAGCGAGGCAATTTAGGCCAAGCGAAAAAGTATATTAAAAAAGCGCTTGCTATTGCTCTTAAGCTTTTTAATGAAAACCACCCTATAGTGACAATGCTAGTCAATAAGCTAAAAACGATTTCATAAAGAGTTGTTAAGAAATTTACCGATTAATAATATTTTAGGCTGAGATAATATGAAGTGCAGGTGAAAATAAAGTTAGATAAAAGGAGGATAAGCTTATGAACTTAGAAAGTTCCTCTATTAACTCTTTTATATTTACTACATTTAAGGAACTAGCAGAAGAAAAGCCTTATCTAGGGCTAGGCCCGTATGCAGAAATTAGCTTAAAGATTTTCCAGGAGCTGAGTCAGCAAGATCTAACTAACGCACGAGGTGTTTGTAAAGAGTGGAAGCAATTAATTGAACAGATTGATGGATGGAAAAGGCTTTATTTAAAGAAAATTAAAAGTAATTTACTTACATCCAATCAGCTTGCTGCTAATGAAGCAAATTCCTTGGATCCTTCTCCCCCTCACTGGAGCCCCTCTCAAATAGCTAAATCCTTATGGTGTAATCCAGCGACTATTATTAGCGGCTCACAGGAAGCAAAAGTAAATACTGTAGCTACCTATTTACATAAAGAAGGCATTGAATTAAAAGGGATTGCAGGTGATGGGGACTGCTTTTTTAATGCTTTTTTAGGAAGCTATGCTTCCCTTTCTAAAAAGATTCCATTACTTGACATGTCTAGCGATAAAATTTCTTATTTAAGACAAGTGCTCTCAGACATTATTAAGCACAACAACAGCAAAAGAGCAGAAGAAATAATAGAAAAAGGAAGTTGGATAAGCGGCTTAGGCGAGGGAGATTTATTAGCCTCGGCTTTATCCATTCCTATAAGGCTAGTAACGGTTAATGAAGAACGATTGATTTGCGGTATTAATGATATGATTATCTTTCCAAAAGTAGGCTTATCGGAAGATAATAGATCCCAGGAATGGGAATCGATTCCTCAAGAAGAAAGGCCTCAACAATATATCTTTATTGTAGATTTAGGCGGGCATTTTATCTATGCTCAAAAGCCTTTAAAGCAAGATAAATCTTTTCTTTCAAAGTCGATAGCCTCCTCCAATGCTCTTTTTTCTAATTCTCTATCGATGAATGCATTAAAAAGCCCCCTAGAAACATTGGAAAGCCAGGAGCTTTTATCAGACGAGAAGATAAAAGAATTAGAACAAACCTATACTTTAGCTTTACAAATTGCTGTCCAAGAGAAAGATCCTATTCAAGAAAGCTTTTGCATAGAAGAATTAGGTGACATTTATCTAAGAAAGCAAACGCCGGAAACGCTCCTGCAAGCGGCAGGCCTTTATAATTATGCCTTACGCCTAGCTCCTCAAGAGCGTCAAAAAGTTCTTAGGGATAGACTCTGCCAAGTTCAAAATTTACTTATTAAACAATGTAAAGGTAAACCCTTTGATTCTACGGTAATGAGAAAGCAATTTGAACGCAATCGCAACAAATTAAAAAAATTTAGAGAAGAGATAGAGAAGAAAATCCAAACTTTGCCAGAAGACCCTTCTTCCCTAGAGGTAAGAGAACTGTATGGTGAGATAGCCCACCAGATAAAAACTTTCTTTGGGCAGCTTGTAATACAGGCCTTGCATCAATTAGATCCTGCGCCTTGTGAATATGCCATGATAGGCTTTGGTTCATTAGCTAGGGAAGAAATGACCCCTTATTCTGACTTAGAATTTGGCATTCTTATACAAGAAGATACTCCTGTAAACAGGAAGTACTTTAGAAATCTGACAAATTTACTTCATTTACAGGTTATCAATTTAGGGGAAACTATTCTTCCTGCTTTGAACATCCCTTGCTTAAAAGCAATAAGCTTTTTCGATAGCATGACGCCACGGGGCTTTGCCTTTGATGGAGCAGGAGTAGAAGGAAAAGGCTGCAAAACTCCGTTGGGCAATGGTAAAACATTCGAACTCATCCAAACTCCTGGACAGATGGCCCAATATGTAGGTAAAGATGAAAAAGGCGAGTGGTGGCATAAAAAAGAGCCCCATCTTCCTATGGAATTGCTAAACTTTACTCCTTTGTTAGGCAATGAAGAGCTAACTGAGCAATATAGATATAATATCCAGCATAAGCTTCATACTCCTTATCAACAAAACCTTAATATACGCCAATACCTAGCCCTGCATCATTTAGTTTATGAGGATATGGAAAATTTTGACCCAGGGATGGGTAACCTAAGCAAACAAGGAATGTTATTTAAAGTTAAAAATGATTTTTATCGGTTTCCTCATTTAGCTTTAGACCGGTTAGCTCTTCTTAAAAAAGTAGAAGCTTCCGACACGTTTACTAGAATTGATAAGCTAAGTGAATTAAAAATTATAACGAAAAGAGCCAGTGAAAAGCTAAAAGATTGGATGAGCGTAGCATTATTCATGCGTCTTAAGACTTATTCTCATTACCAAGCTCAACAGGAAATGATGAATCCTCTGCTTAAGCCTTTTGGGTTTGAGGATCCAGATCTTATTAAAAAGCAGTTTGCCCTAGATCATAAAGCCTTAAAAAAGATAAAAGAAATCTACCACATCTTCATTCCTTTCTATCAAGTTATTCAAGATTTTTTATCAGGTAATGAAGATATACTTAAATCTTCTGGGTTGGAGGATAACTCACTACAGACGCAAGGAGGTATAGCCTTAAGGCTTTTCCAACATACGAAAGCAGAAAAATACTATCTTTTAGCAGAACAAGAAAATCCACAAAATGCAGAGGTTTTAAATGCTCTTGCCATCATTTACCAAGACCAAGGTAATTTAGACAAAGCGAAAGAGTATAGCAACAAAGCGCTTGCGGTTGACCTTGAGCTTTTTGGTGAATATCATCCCAGGGTGGCACTTCGTTATAATAATCTAGGAACAATTTATCAAGCCCAAGGAAATTTAGAACAGGCTGTTAAGTCTATTGAGAAAGCGCTTATCATTGATCTTAACCTTTTTGGTGAAAATCATCCCATACTGGCAAGAGATTACAATAACTTAGGACAAATCTACAAAGAACAAGGCAATTTAGATAAAGCGAAAGATTATAGTAACAAAGCACTTGCCATTGCCTTTAAGCTTTTTGGTGAAAATCATCCCGAGGTGGCAAATTTTTACAATAATCTGGGATCAATCTACAAAGAACAAGGCAACTTATGCAAAGCAGCACAGTATACTAAAAAAGCGCTTGCCATCGACCTTAACCTATTCGGCGAAACTCATTCCAGAGTGGCAATTTATTACAATAACCTAGGAGCAATCTACCAAAGCCAAGGCAATTTAGGCCAGGCCGTAGAGTTTATTAACAAAGCGCTTGCCATTGCCATTAGGCTTTTTGGTGAATATCATCCTGATGTAGCCATTCGTTATGATAACCGAGGACTCATCTACAAAGAGCAAGGCAATCTAGTCCAGGCGGAAAAGTATATTAACAAAGCGCTTGCTATTAACCTTAAGCTTTCGGGTGAAAATCATTCCGATGCGGCAATTCATTACAATAACCTAGGAAGAATTTATCAAGGCCAAGGCAAGTTAGACCAGGCAATAGAGTTTATTAATAAAGCACTCACCCTCGACCTTAAGCATTATGGAGGAAATCATCCCAGGGTGGCCACTCGTTACAACAACCTAGGGCTCATTTACCAGGAAAAAGGCAATTTTAGTCAGGCAGAAGAGTTTATTAATAAGGCACTCACCATTGATCTTAAGCATTATGGAGAAAAACATCCCAGGGTGGCAATTCGTTACAACAACCTAGGAAGAATCTACCAAAATCAACGCAATTT
The DNA here is from genome assembly GCF_011087585.1 of Neochlamydia sp. AcF84. Classification (NCBI taxonomy): domain Bacteria; kingdom Pseudomonadati; phylum Chlamydiota; class Chlamydiia; order Parachlamydiales; family Parachlamydiaceae; genus Neochlamydia; species Neochlamydia sp. AcF84. Next base: position 46,866 of record NZ_VJOT01000021.1, on the reverse strand, counting down.
AAGCCAGGCCGTAGAGTTTATTCACAGAGCGCTCGCTATTAACCTTGAACTTTTTGGTAAATATCATCCCGAGGTGGCAAATTGTTACAACAACCTAAGATTGATCTACCAGCAAGAGGGCAGCTTAGTCCAAGCGGAAGAGCTTATTAACAAAGCACTCGCTATCGACCTTAAACTTTTTGATGAAAATCATCCCAGGGTGGCAAGAGACTACAATAACTTAGCGACAATCTACCAAGGCCAACATAATTTAGACAAAGCGGCTGAATATATCAAGAAAGCACTTGCCATCGATCTTAAGCTTTATGGTGAAAATCATCCCAGGATGGCAATTTATTACAATAACCTAGGAGGAATCTGCCAAGAACAAGGAAATTTAGGCCAGGCGGAAGAGCATATTAACAAAGCACTTGCCATCGATCTTAACCATTTCGGCGAAAATCATCCCAGGGTGGTAATCTATTACAATAACCTAGGACAAATCTACCAAGCTTTGGGAGGAATCTACCAACAGCAAGGCAATTTAGGCCAAGCAAAAAAATATACCAAGAAAGCGCTTGCTATTGCTCTTAAGCTCTTTAATGAAAACCACCCTATAGTGACAATACTAGCCAACAAGCTAACAACAATGTCGTAAGGAGATGCTAAAAAATTTTACGATTAAAAATTTATTTAGCCTAGGATAATATGAAGTTTAATTGATTATTCAACCCCCCTGCTAGAAGAATTTTAAGCAGCAAATAAGCATATGTAAAAAACTTAATTTTTTTTTAAAATTGCAAGCTTGCATAGGCCTGTAGCCACTCCTATCATTAAGCCCTTTTAACATCTACTACAGTGGTTTTTAAATGCTAGCACTAACGGTTATTAAAGAAAGATAAACCTACTCAATTTCTAATTCTAGATAAGGAAAAGTTTTCCTAATTAACTCAATTCCATTTTTGCTAATGGGTGAATGCTTCAAAAGTACTTTTTTTAAGCTTGGGCATCTTTTAATCCCCTCTAAAACTCCCTTTTCAGAAAGAGAGTCACATCTAGAAATGTCTAGAAAATATAGATTTTTACAATGCATCATAATATCAATTAAAGCAGCGTCTATAACTAAGGAACGTGAAAGATTTAAAGCGGATAAATTGGGTAACAACCTACCTAGGTGGAAAAAAGCCTCACCACTGACTTTTTGACAATTGGCAAGGCTTAATTCAATCAGGTAGGGACAGGCTTGGATAATCATTTTTAAATCATTATCGTTAATTTGTATGCAACGCGAGATGTCAAGAGTCTTTATTTGTTTGAAATGTTGTAGATGAGGCCATATCCCATAGTTTAAATGCTCATTGTTGCTTAAATCTAGTTTCAAAAGATGGGGGCAGGTATTTGCTAAGATATTTAAAGCCTCAGCATTAACCCAGGGGCAACGCGATAAACACAACTCTTGCAATGTGGGTGGAAAATCGGCTAGATGGTCTAAGAAAATAGCTGACTCACTCAAATCTAATCCTATTAGCTGGGGGGTATGATTGGTCATCATTTTAAAATAAGGATCAGCAGCCATTTTACCTGAAAAAGTAAGGTGGGTAATAGATGAAGAGAGGGTATTGAATACTTCTAAGGCGATCGACTTGTAATGTAGAAATTCTATTGAAAGACGGTTTAGCGAAGTCACCAGAAAACGCACGCCCCAATCTAGCTGATTGATAAACTCTATGCAGCCACTTTTTAAAAGTGGTAAGGAATGATGCTGAGCTTTAATCAATATCTCTAATACGTTATTCCTATCTATGTATCGATGTAAAACCCTTTCGCAGGCTTCCCTTAAGAGGGCAAAGCCTAAAATTTTTAGATCTTTGAGAAGGGCCCAAAGCTCCTCTGGCGACTTTTTCCATACATCTTCCGCAATATTTGTCAGGGCAAACTTTTCAATCACCTCCATCGTTTGAGGAAAAATACCATCAATCTTAAGAATACGTCTTTCTACATAAGAGCACTCTTTCATAATACGTCGTCTAAAATAGTAACTATGATGGCTTAATAGTAAGCTATTAAAAAAATATTCTTGCTCCCCGCTTTTAATCGTTAAATCTAAAGGAATAAAAGCTTTTAGAAATTCCATATGCTGATAAGTAGGAGGTATGACCTGATAAAAGAAATGATAAGGAAGGTTGGTATGAATATGGGCATCGGTAAGCCATTTAAAAAGGGCTTTCATTGAGTTAGGATAGGACTCAACCCATTGCTCATCATTGCAAGCAGCGAGGAAAAAAGAAACTAAATCTGCAGAATGCCTAGATAACTGTTCTATAAGCTCTTCCTCTTTTTCGATCTTGCTATATTTCATCAAATGAAGCGGTGTCCCTAACGGCATGCGCATATTATCGCCAGCTTTATTTTAAGTTTTGTTTTTCACCCATAACATAAAAAAATTTCTACCCATACATAAAAATAAAAATCGATATCGAAATTAATGAAGATCTTTTTCTTTTAGTAAGGAATAAAAAGGCAAGAGAAAGAATAGACACCTATAGGCTAATCATTTACCCTATTTACTCTCCTCATTTAGCCACGATCATAGAAAGAGAGCCACTCCCCATAAATCATTGGATAAATACTTTTTGAATTAATTTTTGTCTTATAAGCAAAAAATTATGAGTAGCTTATTTAAGTAAATTTTTTTAATTTTTGTATCGCTTGGCAAAAAAATTAACAGATCATAAATCTGCATATTTCCATACCTAGTAATTAGTCGAGCTTGTTAAAATAACCATTACTTTTGGATAAGGTGCTTATATGTCTAAAACATGGTCTATAGAATGCTTAAAAAAATATATTACCCCTATAAACTTGGCTCAAAAAATTGAAGAGCTACGTAAGCAAGGTCAAAAGATTGCCACGATTAATGGGTCCTTCGATTTACTACATGCTGGGCATTTGCAAATTTTATTTGAAGCTTCTCAGCAAGCAGATATTCTTATTGCAGCCCTTAACAGTGATCAATCGATTCAGCAATATAAAAGCCCTTGGCGTCCTATCATTCCTTTAGAATTTCGTTTGCAAATGGTAAGTGCTCTTAGCTTTATCGATTATGTGACCTGGTTTGAAGAAACCAATCCTATTGAACTGCTTAAAATTATTAAACCCGATGTACATGTCAATGGAGCAGAATATGGAGAAAATTGCCTAGAAGCAGAGATAGTTCGCGGGAGTGGCGGGCGTCTACACCTCGTGAATTTGATTCCTGGCCTATCTACCTCCCAAATACTAAAGAAAATTTCCTCGTTACCATCTTAGGAGATCCGATCATGCGTTTGATAGGAACATTTAAAAATCAAAAGCAAGCACAAAACCTTTCTGCTTTCCTTAAATGCTACGGCATTAAACATCAACTGGAAATAGAGAATAACACCGATTGGGGTAGCCAAAATTATGGCGATATGATCTATAACTTGTGGGTCATTGAAGAAGAAGACTTAGAAAAAGCCTTGGAAAAAGTGCAAGCTTTTTTAGATAATCCTCAAGCTGCTATGGCGGCTGCTCCTACCTCAAAAAGTTGGCTAAAAGAGCCTGTGAAAGAAAAAATCAAAGAAGCTCACTTAAAAATGATAGGCCAAAAAAAAGTGCAATATGCTAAACCCAGTGGCTGGGGTAAAATTACTACCACCTTATTAATTCTTTGCTCTCTTCTACTTTTTCTTTCTACCTTCACAGCACCTTCACTTAATCGTATCCCTAATAAACTACCCAGCACCGTGCTATTAAACTCCCCTGTCCATAAAGCTTTGATGTATGATTATCCTTACGCTTACACCATAATGGATAAAATTATTAGTGCTTATGGGATCGAAAGCCTTCAAGATCCTACGGAAATGTCGTTTCAGGAGCAGATCCTCCTTAACACCTTTAATCATACCCCCTACTGGAAAGGACTGTATGCTAAACTGAGCAATCGTTTTTTCACTGCGAATGCTTCCGAAGAGTCTAATCCTCCTTTATTTGAAAAAATTCGTGAAGGGCAAATTTGGCGCTTATTAACCCCTACTTTGCTCCATGATGATATTTTTCATCTATTCTTTAACATGATATGGCTCCTTGTTTTAGGTAAACAAATGGAAGAGCGCCTGCGTTCTAGCCGTTACATTTTATTTATCGTTCTCGCAGGCATATTAACAAATACTCTACAATATTTGATGGGGGGGCCTAATTTTCTGGGATTTTCAGGGGTGCTCTGTGCCATGCTCACCTTTGTCTGGATGCGCCAGAAGAAGGCTGCTTGGGAAGGATATCAATTGCAGGCCTCAACTTTTACATTTATTATGGTATTTATCATTGCGATGTTTGGCATTCAACTGGTATCATTTTTGATGGAAATTTACACCAAATCAGCCTTTTCCCCCGGTATAGCGAATACAGCGCACTTATCAGGAGCTATTGTTGGCCTTCTGCTAGGTAGCCTGGACTTTTTTGCTTATAAAAACCGTTAATTTTTTTAGTTTATGACCGTACGAGATATCATCATTTTAGGCTGCTCAAGTCAGCAACCCACCCGCATGCGCAACCATGGTGCCTATTTAGTACGATGGAATGATGAAGGGCTATTGTTTGATCCAGGGGAAGGCACACAGAGGCAATTTATTTTCGCTAATGTAGCTCCTACAGTGGTGACACGTATCTTTGTCTCCCATTTCCATGGAGATCATTGCTTAGGGCTAGGTTCTGTTTTGATGCGTCTTAATCTCGATAAGGTTACTCATCCTATTCACTGCTATTACCCGGCAAGTGGCAAACGCTTTTTTGATCGTCTGCGCTATGGAACCATTTATCATGAGCTCATCCATGTGGTCGAACATCCCGTCTCTAAAGGGGGGCTAGTTCACGATGATGGTAAATTTCGCATTGAAGCTGTGGAATTGGATCATGGTGTAGAAAACTTAGGGTGGAGAATTACAGAACCTGACACCCGCAAATATGAACGCAATAATCTGCAAACTTTGGGTGTTAAAGGACCTTTAGTGCGTGAACTGGAGCAGAAAGGTTTTCTGGTCTTAGATGGAAAAACGGTGACTTTAGATCAGGTCAGCCATATTAGGAAAGGCGACAGCCTTGCAGTAGTTATCGATACCCGTTACTGTCAAAACGCCATCGATATCGCTCGCCATGCTAAGGTTTTAATCTGTGAAAGCACCTACCTGGAGGAGCATCAGGAACTAGCACGTAAGCATTTTCATCTAACCGCCAAGCAAGCTGCTACTATTGCCAAAGAAGCCGGTGTAAAGCAACTTATACTCACTCATTTTTCCGCACGCTACCAAAACTTAAGGCCTTTTGAAGAAGAAGCTCGAGCCGTCTTCCCCCACACTTATATTGCTGATGATTTATTAACATTTCCTTTTCCTAAAAATCTTTAAGAAAAAAATGTATGTTTATCTCTACGGCCCAAAAGTTTTTAAAGCATCTTAAAACCATCAAAAATGCTTCGGAACATACTGTCCGTAATTATGCCATCGATCTAAATGCCTTTAAAATTTATATTGAAACTCACCATTTACCTCCTAGAGCTTCTCAAGAAATAGCACCTAAAATTCATCATAACATGATAGATAAATATTCTACTGCCTATGATGCCCTTATTCCTCTGTCCATGATCGACCGTAAAACCATTCGGGGATTTTTAGCCACACTTACTCAAGGCGGTATCAATAAAAAGACAATTGTTAGACGGCTTTCCTCAATTCGTGCCTTCTTTAAATATGCTTTTGCCCATAAATTTATAAGCATTAATCCTACGGAAGAGCTAGATACGCCGAAAATAGAAAAAAAGCTTCCCACCTCTCTTTCCTACGATCAAGTTTTAAAAATCTTTGCAGCACCGGACCTCTCTACTTTCTTAGGTTTTCGCGATCGCGTAATTATGGAGCTATTTTACAGCTCTGGATTACGCGTCAGTGAGCTAGCTTCTCTTAATCGTCGCGATTTTGATCATCAAAACTTGCTTGTACGCCTTAAAGGTAAAGGAAAAAAAGAAAGAGTGATTCCCATTACCAAAAATGCTGCTCAATGGATTCAAAAATATCTCGAGCATCCTGAACGCCATACGTGTACGGATGGACATAGAGAACAAGTGGACTCCCAGGCAATCTTTTTGAATAAGTTAGGCACTCGACTTACCACGCGCTCAATCGATCGAACATTTGATAATTATATAAGAAATAGTGGCTTAGCCGGCAAAATTACGCCTCACACGATTCGTCACACAATTGCTACGCATTGGTTAGAGAATGGCATGGACCTAAAAACCATTCAAGTTTTGTTAGGCCATACCTCGTTATCTACCACCACTATTTATACTCAAGTATCACCTAAGCTTAAGAAAAAAGTTTATCATCAATCTCATCCCCGTGCAAAAGCTTCATAAGCTAGAGCACAAAAGCTAATTCTTTTTGCCGCTTTGATGGATAATTTTTCCAAAAAAATTTCTATGGTTAAATTTATTTAACTCTGCCTCATGCAAAAAAATTTAGGTCATTATTTTGTAATAAGGCTTCAACATACTTCTAAAGCAGCGTAAGGGGTTTAAAAGGGGGTAAAGTTAATCCTGAATTTTAGTTGCGAGTTATCTGTATTCTAGGTAATATAATAAGGAAAAAATCTAAAATTTATTATCTTATGCTGACTTTAAATAAAATATCTAAAAGCTTTGGTAGCCGCGTCCTATTTGAAGAAGTTATTATGACTTTTAATGCGGGGAATCGCTATGGCTTAACAGGGCCTAACGGAGCAGGAAAAACTACTTTACTTAAAATCATTATGGGCGTGGAAGAGGCCACAAGTGGAAGCATTACTCTGCCTGACCGAGTAGGGATTCTAAAACAAAATATCGAAGCCTATAGCGATATTAAAGTGGTCGATGTCGTAATCATGGGTAATAAACGCTTGTGGGATGCCTTTAAAGAACGTGACGCTCTTTATGAAGTAGAAATGACAGATGATGTAGGCATGCGTCTGGGGGAAATAGAAGGAATTATCGCCGAAGAAGATGGCTATTCTGCTGAATCTAATGCGGAAATTTTATTAGCAGGTATGGGAATTGCGGAAGAATTTTTTTATCTTAAAATGCATGAGATTCCCTTAGACCATCAATTTAGAGTGCTACTATGTCAAGCTTTATTTGGAGATCCTCAAGCCTTGCTGCTGGATGAACCTACTAACCACCTCGATTTAGAGTCTATTGGGTGGCTGGAGAACTTTTTGCACGGTTATAAAGGCGTGCTTATTGTGATCAGCCATGATCGCCATTTCTTGAATTCGGTGACTACCCATATAGCGGATATCGATTATGAGACTATCATCCTTTATCCTGGCAACTATGATGATATGATTGCAGCTAAAAGTGCAGTACGCGATCGGGCGGAAGCAGATGCTAAATCTAAAGAAAAAAAGATTGCTCAACTGCGCGAATTTGTGTCTAAATTTGGCGCCGGAACACGTGCAAGCCAAGTGCAGTCACGCCAACGGGAAATTTCTCGTTTACAGCCTCAAGAGCTAAAGAAAACAAATATTCAACGTCCTTACATCCGTTTTATACCCACAGAAAAGCAGCCAGGTAAAATTGTATTGAAAGTAGACAATATACAAAAAGCTTATGATGGACCGGCGGTTGTTACCAATTTTTCTTTAGAAATTGCTAGGGAAGATAAAATTGGTATTATCGGTAATAATGGCCGCGGAAAGACGACTCTGATTAGAATGCTAGCACAAGCTTTATCTCCTGATAAAGGAAATATAGAACATGGCCATCAAGTACAGATCTGTTATTTTCCACAAAATCATATGGAAGCTGTAGACAAAAACGTTAAGCAAACAGCGTTTGAATGGCTTAAAGAAAGACGCCCTGGTATCTATGATCAAGATATCCGTAGTGTAATGGGCAAAATGCTATTTGGTGGAGACGATGCTTTTAAGCCGGTAGCTAGTCTTTCTGGTGGTGAGACAGCACGCCTGATTATCGCGGGTATGATGTTAGCCGAGCATAACGTTCTTTTGCTGGATGAGCCTAATAATCATCTCGACCTAGAGGCTGTCTCTGCGTTAGCATGGGGATTAAATGAGTATAAAGGCACAGTAGTAGTCGTCAGTCATGATCGTGATCTGATCTCTCAAGTAGCTAACAAAATTATTGCTTTTGAAGAAAATGGTATCCAAGTATTTGACGGAAATTTAGATGAATATTTAGCTGTCAAAGCAGAGAAACAAAAAGCTTAAGATTCGTCAAGGCCAAATGTTTACTAAAAGAAAGTTCTTATCATTTTCTATGGAAAAACAACATAAAAAATGTGCAGAGCTTTTATTAGCCATTTACAAAAGCAAAATTGCCTTCCAACCTATAGAGGAGATGTTAACTCATTATCATGAGCTACAAGGATGGATGCAGGCGGAAGATAAACTCTCCTCGGATGCTAAAGAGATCGCCAATCGTTATCATTACCATCTTAAGTTATCTAATCGAAAAGTTCGAGAGCATCATTTATTGCCATCTATCCGGCGAGGAGATCGAGCGCAAGGAGAGAAAATATGGCCCATCTCTATCTATTTAGACTCTTTAAGATCAGCTCATAACGTAGGGAGTATTATTCGAACCACCGAAGCTTTTGCTTTAGGAGCTATCTATTTCTCTGAGCATACTCCCTATATAAACAATCAACAGGTGCAAAATGCTTCTATGGGAACCTTTCAATGGATAGAGTGCCACCCTAGCTGTAAAGCAACTGATTTGCCTCGTCCCTTGATTGTGATGGAGACAAGCCCACAAGCTATATCTTTATATGACTTTGTTTTTCCTGAAACCTTTACCTTAGCCTTAGGCAATGAAGAATATGGTTGCTCAGATGAAGTTTTAAAGATAGCTGACCACCTTATTGAAATCCCCCTGAGAGGCCGTAAGAATTCATTAAATGTGGCAAATGCCTTTGCCATAACTGCTAGCGAAATTTATAGGCAAAAGAAGGAAGATCATGGCCAAAAAAGCACCTAAAAAACAACTTCCCCTACAAGCAAACGCACCCTTACACATCCGCACCTGCTATCCATCTCCTATTTTAGAAAGCATAGATGATAAGACGGATGAGGAAAAAATTAAACTGATCGCTGAAAAGTACACCGAGATTCTACAAATACTAGGGCTCGATTTATCCGATGATTCCCTGCAAGATACTCCAAGCCGTATTGCTCGTATGTATGTTAAGGAGATCTTTTCTGGGCTTAAAGATGATAACTTTCCTGAGGTGAGTTTTTTTGAGAACAAATATGAACCTTCTAAAAGGGAAGATGCTAATATTATCCTAGTAAAAGTTAATTTTACTAGCTTTTGTGAACACCACTTTGTTCCTATGCGCGGCTATGCGTATGTCGCTTACATCCCTCATAAAAAATTGATCGGCTTATCAAAAATCCCCCGCATCGTGCGTTTTTTTGCTAAGCGACCTCAAGTGCAAGAAAGATTAGCTGCGCAAATCGTAGATTCGCTTGCTCATCTACTTGATACTGAGAATGTAGCTATTTCGATTATTGCAGAACACTACTGTGTCATTGCTCGCGGCATTGAAAATGAACATAGCCACACGGTCACTAATATTCTGCGAGGTAACTTTCAAAATAATGAGGTAGTGCGCCGGGAATTTTTTGAAAGCATTAGGATGTATAATAATACGCCTGTGTAAGGCAGGGATAATAGCATTAACTATCTTGCTATTTTATCCAAAGGATAAACTTAAAAACCCATCCTAGCTAGAGGTAAAAAACTTTTCGAGGGGCTTTTTTGCTCGCCATGCAAAAATTCACCCCCATGAATGCACTAAAAAGTATTCACCCTATGCTTTTGATAGGCCTTTAGGTAAGAAAAGCAGCTCAGGAAAATCTAATTTGCTTTTTAAGCAACTCTTTATGTAATCGTATACCTAATAAAAAGCTTGCCTTAAGGAGAGAGCCAGCTTGAAAAAAGTTAATTTCTTGAATGGATAAGAAGAAAAATAAAAGTCTGGGAAGATTTTAAGCCGGATTCTGTCTCACGGCCTTGTGACCGTTGGGCAATCATTCATCTAGGCACATTATCACTAACATGCTCAAGCGACCCTTATAAAGCATAGCGGAGAACTATAAAGCTTTAATTCGGTCTTGCTTCGGATAGGGTTTGTCATCTCTTGAGTCTCCTCAAGTAGAGCTTCCTCTTAAAGTTAGCATTTCACCCTGTCTATTTAACTAGAAGTTAAACAGCGGTATATTTTCTGTTACACTTTCCGTAGCCTTACGGCCCCCAGCTTTTCGCTGGTATCCTCTCCTATGAAGTCCAGACTTTCCTCCCTTACTTAAAAAGTAAGAGCGATTGCCTCTCTTCCCAGACATGCTTTTATTCACTTGAGCTTTTATTCACTTGAAGTGATTATAGGTAGATATTTCCTAAAGGACAAGTAAACTTAAAGGCTTAACTGTAGGATTTACTTAAAAAATTAAGGCTTTAATAGTAAGTAAACGCTTAGATTAAACTTAACTTTTTATTTTTGTAGAACGGCGACGACGCGTCTTTGTAGCCACACTTGTACCTTCAAGTGCTTCGCTTTCTTGCCAATAATGAATACGTGCGCAATGCTCACAGAAGACTAAACGCTCACCTTTTCGTACTAGGTTTTCATCTTGAGCTGTTAACATAATGTGGCATCCACTACAGCAACGGTTTTCAATAGGAACAACCACGCGGTCTTTTTTATTGCGCAGTAATCTCTCGTAGATGCGAAATGTTTCGGGATCAGCCTTAAGGACAAGCTCATCACGTTTTTGCTTGAGTTGTCTTCCCTCAGCATTAATTTCACGAATACTTTCCATAATTTCAGCTTCAAGAGCTTTACTACTTTCGCTAGTTGCTTCAAGGCTTTGAGTAAGATTTTTCAGATGGTCTTCTTCTATAGCTAGCTTGTCATAAAGGTCACTTAATCGCAATTCTTTAGCTATACGTTCTCGATCTACTGCCGACATCTCTTGGCTTAAAGCATTAAACTCTTCTACCTTTTTTACATGATTTTGTTGCGCTTCCAGCTTCTTTAGCTTAGCGACAATGTCATGATGCTCACCTTCCACAAGACGTATATGCTTTTTTAATTCTGCAATTTCCGATTCTTTTACAAGAGATTGGTGTTGCAAGTCCGATTTAACAGAATTAATATTATGCAATTCATCTTGGCGCTCTTTTTTGAGCCTCATTAATTGAATAAGCTGCATATCAAATTCTTGTATTTCTAAAATTATGTTAAGAGCTTCTTGCATGCTTTTTCCTACGCGTTGTAAAGGTGGCCTTAATCAGGTCTTTGCTATTTTGCTATAAAGCATAGTTCCTTCCAGGATAATTCTCAAGAAAAAAGTCTGAAAAAGTTTATTTCTGAATGAACCCATCTTGTAAAGAAAGCCAGCTAGAAGAAATGCAAAAGTTAAAAGAATTTTTATAGAAAAACAAAAAAAAGCTTTACTTAATCGATATAAATTATTTTTTACACCCTCTCCTTCTCTCAATCAGCTTAAAATGACTCAAATGGCTTAATTTTTTAAAATTTTCTCAATTGTTTTTCTTTTCTTATTCCCTCTTAACTTTCAGCTTCCTTGATAAAAAAACCTCAATTCAAACTCAAAGGTTTTATATTTAGATATTTATCTATTATTAAATTTTGCATTTTTTTTAATTTAGTCCATAAACTTGGTTATCTTCTTCAATCGATAAAAATCCTTCTTTTATATTTCTTAACCTTAAAAGTAATCTCATTTACAAATTTGCATATTTAAGATAAATTGGTTCCTCTTATGATCCTTAATGAGGAGCTTGCGTATGACATTATTAGACAATTATTTTGCAAAAAGTGCCCCCAGCGAACGTAATAAAGCTACTATCGCCTACTTAGCAGCTTTAGATTATATTGAAACAGCAGCCCCTCAAATCAGTGCGAGCATCTTGCAAGAACTTAAAGATCAGCGCTCATATCTTAAGCTTATTGCTTCAGAAAATTTTTCTTCCCTAGCTGTTCAACTTGCTATGGGAAATCTTCTGACAGATAAGTATGCCGAAGGATTTGCCCATCATCGTTTTTATGCAGGCTGCGAAAACGTCGATACAGTTGAAGAAATAGCCATCAAAGAGCTTAAGTCTATTTTTGGCTGCGAAGAAGCTTATGTCCAGCCTCACTCTGGAGCAGATGCTAATTTGGTTGCTTTTTGGTCTATTCTTGTGCAACGTGTGCAAAATCCTGCCATTGAAAAGCTAGGTAAAAAAAATCTCGATGAATTAGCTCCCCACGAATATGAAAATATTCGTCAACTAATGCTTAATCAAAAAGTCATGGGAATGTCTTTAAACTCTGGAGGGCATTTAACACACGGCTACCGGCATAATATATCGAGTAAAATGATGAAAGCTGTTCTTTATGATGTGGATCCCTCTACTGAGCTTTTAGATTACTCACAGCTTGCAAACATGGCTAAACAAGAGAAACCTACTATTCTTTTAGCAGGTTATTCAGCTTATCCTCGCAGAATTAACTTTGCTAAAATGCGTGAAATAGCAGATAGCGTGGGGGCTGTGTTAATGGTCGATATGGCTCATTTTGCCGGATTAGTGGCGGGGAAAGTATTCACTGGTGAGTTTAATCCTATTCCTTATGCCCATATTGTCACGTCTACCACCCACAAAACCCTGCGCGGACCACGTGGCGGCATTATCCTATGCACTAAAGAATATATCGACATTGTCAATAAAGGATGCCCCCTTGTCCTGGGAGGTCCTTTGCCCCATGTGATAGCTGCAAAAGCTATTGCTTTCAAAGAGGCTAATAGCAAGGCATTCTGCGATTATGCACAAAAAATTGTGGATAACATGCAAGCCCTTGCTGCTCAATTTCGCAAAAGAGGGATTCGATTAGTGACAGGAGGAACAGAAAATCATTTGCTAATTTTAGACTTAACTCAATATGGGTTGACGGGCAGGCACGCTGAGACGGCATTACGCCAAGCTATGTTGACTGTCAATCGTAATGCCATACCTTTTGACAAAAATGGACCCTGGTACACTTCTGGCGTCCGCATGGGAGCAGCAGCAGTCACAACGTTAGGATTAGGTGTTGAGGAAATGGCTGAAATTGCAGATATCTCTGCTGATATCCTTACTCATACTACCCCAATTATAAATAATAAAACCGGGCAACCCAGTAAAGCACAAGCAATCGTAGAGCCTGCAATTTTAGAAAGATCCCGCAGCCGTGTAGCAGAACTTTTGCAGCACTATCCTCTTTATCCTGAAATCATTGTAAATGATGCTTGATTTTGCAAGCTAAAATAAGGATAATAAGGCTTAATTTAATCTTCGGAGAAGACATCCATGGCTAAAGCAGATAAAGAAAAAGATAACTATAGCAGCATACCTTTTATTAGGCTCGAAGATCGTATAGATAGCGTAATCCTTGAATCCCGCCGCATTTTTTTAAGTGATGCGGTTGACAGCAATTCAGCCGAAAGCATTATTCGTAAGCTTTGGTATTTAGAACTTACGGCTCCAGGAAAACCTATTTTATTTGTAATCAATAGCCCCGGTGGTTCTGTCGACTCAGGATTTGCTATTTGGGATCAAATTCAACTTATGAAATCTCCTGTTACAACTTTAGTGTGCGGCTTAGCAGCCTCTATGGGCTCTGTATTAAGCCTTTCAGCAGCTCCGAAACGACGCTTTGCTACCCCTCAGTCAAGGATAATGATTCACCAACCTCTGATTGGAGGGGTGATTAAAGGCCAAGCGACTGATTTAGAGATTCAAGCAAAAGAAATGCTTAAGACGCATGAAGCTCTGATAAGACTTTACATGCATCAGACAGGTAAAGACTATGAAACCATTCAAAAAGCGATGGATCGCGATAACTGGTTAAGTCCCCAAGAAGCCCTAGAATTTGGTTTGCTAGATGGCATTGTTCATTCTATAGACGATTTAGAGATGTAAAAATAAAAGAAAATTCCTGATAAGCATTAAGAACGATTACTTTTTTAATTTCTTTTTTTTCCTTGTCGGTGATCTTCTTTTAATTTTTATTAATTTTATTCATGCTATTTAATTTTTCAAAATACTCAGGATGTGGAAATGATTTCATCCTTTTTGATAATCGAACTTCTAAGCTTCCTGCTTTAACTCCTACCCTTATCCAAAAATTGTGCGCTCGGCAAAAAGGGATTGGGGCAGATGGGGTTATTCTTTTAGAAACATCGCAAAAGGCTCATTACAAAATGCGCATTTTTAACGCCGATGGTAGTGAAGCCGAAATGTGCGGAAATGGTATCCGCTGCCTATTCAAGTTTACTCAAGAATGTGGCATTCAAGAAGAGTGGCTGAATATTGAAACTTTATTTAGTACTTTGAAGGTTAGTTCTGAGGATGAGGATGTAGCTGTACAAATGGGAAGCCCTTCTGAAATACGATGGTCGCTTGATCTTTTTCCTTGGACAATTCATTATTTGGATACGGGCGTGCCTCATGCGGTAATCTTTACGGACAAACTCGATTTCTTAAATCTTAATGAATGTGGGCGCACCATACGCTTTCATCCTCTCTTTGCTCCACGCGGAGTTAATGTAAACTTTGTACAAATAGATGACCAAGGCATCCTTCATGTTAGAACCTATGAACGCGGGGTGGAGCAAGAAACACTTGCCTGTGGAACAGGAGCTACCGCAGCGGCATTAGCAGCTGCCAAGCTTCATCAATTAGAAGGCCCCTTAACTGTGAAAGTCCGCTCGGAAGATTTTCTGAAAATTGATTTTGAATATAATAAGGGCTGCTTTACCAAGGTGCGTATGATAGGGCCTGCAAAGCTAGTTTTTAAGGGGACAGTAATTCTTGAACATGCGCTGGAATGACTTCTTTTAAAACTTCTAAGTTATAGCCACCTTCCAATGCCGATACTAAGCGACCTTTACAATACTTTTCTGCTAAATCTTTAACAATTTGTGTCAAATCTACAAAATCTGGTGTAGTCAAATTAAAGCCTCCTAAAGGATCCTGTGCATGTGCATCAAAACCTGCCGAAATAAAAATAAACTCGGGTTGAAAGCTTTTTGTACTTTCCATAAGCTGGTAACTAAAAATTTCTTTAATTTTCTGTCGAGGATTCTCGTGGGGCTCGATAGGAAAGTTAAGATTAAACCCTTTGCCAGCCCCTCTTCCCCCTTCCTGGCTTAAACCTGTACCCGGATAGATTCTTTTATTATGGGTGCTAAAGTAAAAAACTGTAGGATCTTCATAAAAAATATCTTGTATACCGTTGCCATGATGAACGTCCCAATCTATAATTAAAACTTTTCGCAATCCGTATCTTTGGCAAGCATAGCGCGCACCGATGGCTACATTGTTATATAGGCAAAAGCCCATGCCCTTATCCATACAGGCATGATGCCCTGGTGGACGCACTAGACAAAAAGCATTGCGTGCTTGGGCAAGCATAACGCTATCTACAGCATTTAATACAGCACCAACAGCATGGCGTGCAATTTTTTCAGATGCAGGACATATCTGTACATCTCCGGTAGAAAGTTGAAAAGAGCCATCTTTAGAGCCACTATAAATACATTGCTGAATATTATCTTGCACTTCCTGTAGATAGCCAGGAGTATGACACAACAAAAGCTCATTTTCTTCTGCTAGGCGAGGCCGAAGAACACCTCCTCTTTTTAATAGCCCTTGAGTTTGTAAAGCTTGCCTACTTACTTTAAACCTATAAGGAGATTCAGGGTGGCTAGACCCTGTGAGGTGATGAGTAAAGAGAAAGTCTTCTACAATGAGGGTAGATAGCATATAGGCCTGCAAGTTATTAAAAAAGTAAAAGATAAAAAGTAGAACAGTGATGGTACTTTTTTTAGGATACCATCACCATGCTAGACCTTCTTTCCGATAAGCAAACCAAGCTTAGCCATATGATATACAAATGGCTAAGATGCTTGATGGACGAGGGCAGCTTGAAGCCCATTCCTCCCTTTACCTTTGTAAAGCTCATTAAA
Organism: Neochlamydia sp. AcF84; assembly: GCF_011087585.1. Lineage (NCBI taxonomy): Bacteria > Pseudomonadati > Chlamydiota > Chlamydiia > Parachlamydiales > Parachlamydiaceae > Neochlamydia > Neochlamydia sp. AcF84. The sequence goes on along the minus strand of NZ_VJOT01000021.1, from coordinate 30,804 downwards.
CAGTTTGTTTTAAATAGAGGGGTCCATCGTTTTTAGCCAATTAAAGCAGCATCGTTTCTAAAAGCTCCTTTAATATCGGCTATCAAAGTGTCTCTTATCATTTCTGCTTCCCTAAGGGCAGGGATTGGAAGCTTGGTTAGCCCTTTACCTCCTACTTGATTATACAAGTCAATAGAGCCTGTATTAGCTTTAAAAGCTTTATCCAAACGGCCTTTTTCCCAATAAAGCTTAGTAAGATAGTAGCTAGATTTAGCACAAATTCTTAAGTCCGTTTCAGATACCTCTACGGCTTTTTTAAAACAGTTTTTTGCTTTTTCTAAATCTTTAAAAGGGCAATTTTTATCTAAGTAAAGCTCCCCTAATACTAGGTAAGCTTCCCCAGCCTTTCTGTGCCCTGATTCCCTCATTTGAATGGCTCCTTGAAAAGAGGCGCCCTGTTCAAGCCCACCTTTTTCAAGCCTTCCTAAAGCTTTTTGATAATACATTACGGCTTCATCTTCTTTAGAAGCCGCCTGGGCTAGCTTAAGATAAACTCTACCTAATTGAAGATTGCAATACCTTTGGTTAGTTACATCTTGCTCTTTTCCTGGCGGTGCAAACCTTTTTTCTTGAAATAAATCTAAATAAAGCTTTTCTGCTTTTAACAAATCATCTTTATCCCCTTCTATAAGAAGCCAGCCTGGCCCTTGCCTTTGGAAAATTAGAAGGTCTACAGGATTTGGATTTTTATAGACATCAGCATTTTTTGCTATCTCTTTTTGAATGTCAACGGCTTTATTAAAATATCTTTCAGCTTGCTCCCATTCTCGTGCATGAAAATGGATAATACCTAGATAATGGAGCGTTTGAGAGTAAAGCGCGGGAAGCTCTTGATGATCTTTTAAAATCCTGCAGATTTCTTCAGCTTCTTTATCTTCAAGCTTTAACCCTGCAAGCTCTAAACTTCTCTCAAAGGCCTGACGGGCTTCAAAAAAATTATTAGATTGCAGATAATAATTGCCTAGCACATTATAAACATGCACAAAGCAATGCTTTAATTCATGAGCTAGTTGATGTTCTGTGGCATATTTTGAAAGAAATCTCCATTGGTTTTCAATAGCTTTTGCTTGGTGGTGGCTATCTTTGGAGACCATATTCAAGCTGTAATTATCCTTAAGCATGCCTAGAAAGTTTTTTAAGACCTGTTCGGTCTTCTTTCCTTCTTTACTCATTTTCTCAAGAAGCAACTCTTGCAAGGAAGAATGAATTTCCCATACTTCAGCTCCCTTTCTAGTAATCAACCCATAACCTTCTAGCTCATCCAATAAAGAGGTCAGCGACTCAGGACTCTTTAGATGGCTTTTACACCAAAGCTTCAAAAGAGACTCCTCAATAAAATAAGGATTTAAGAAAGGCATAATAGTAAAGAGCTCTTTCGCTTCGCTTCTTTGTTTTTCACATGCTTCTATGCTTAAAAGTAGCACGGCTTTTAACGTATGGCTAACCTCAGCTGAATGCATAGAAGCTTCTTTAGATACTCCTATCAAGCTCCTTAGTTTGTCAGTATAAGCGCTTACTATAGAATCAAACGAAGCAGAGGGTTCAGCGGCTTTTAAGTAAAGGGCGGCTTGCTTTAAAGCAAGAGGCAAATAAGAAAGCTGCAAGGCAAGATCACGTTTTGAGTTGCTGGCTTGGTTAAGAGCCCAATGGTCACTACCGAGATTGAGGTGAAAAATCTCTAGCGCTTCATCTTCACTGATATGGTTTACTTGCATATCAAAAGTTTTCACTTTATTTAGCTTTTCGCGACTCACCATTAAAATCCTACCCTTAGAATCCTGAGGAAGAAAAGCTTGCAGCTCTGCATAATTCTTCGCATCTACGTTATCAATCACAAAAAGCCAATCAGGCCTTTGGGCAAGCTTTTTATTGACTTCACTAATAATCACCTCTTTTTGAGCTTTCAACGGCACATGAACGCCTAGCTCTACGGCAAATTTCCTATAAGATTCAAAAAAGCTTTCCATGTCTTTCATATCTCCAAAGAATGGAGTACTTATCTTATCCTGTTGGCCTTTCATTTTTTGTTCATAATGCTCTATATATTGCTTAGCTAAAACAGTTTTTCCTGAGCCACCAATTCCTGTAATCGCCAGCTTTTGAGGAATAGCTTGTTGAGAGCTAAAACTTCCATCTAGCTTATCAATATTTTTTGTCTGCACCCATACCTCTTTGCGAGATAAAGTTTCCTCTGGCACGCTAATATGATTAATTTCTACTTTTAATGATTTTTTTACCTGATCAGTGAAATGTGAGCGAAGCAAATGATAAGCTAGGCCACTAACAGGTATCCACAACCACTTCCTAGACATCTCAAAAGGAGTCATATTCTTAACATCTTGACATTTTTTGCTTACAAACGTTTGAAAAGTTTCTCCTGGCCCATTTTTATCACTTTTACCTTTTATTTCCCTATGCAACTTCTTTAATTCTCTAAATACTTTAGAAGAACTTGGCTGGGGCTTAACATTTAGCTTTCTACTATAAAAGCGTTTGCCTTTAGGCCAAGGAACACAGCTCTTCTGGTTAGAATGACCTCGTGAAATGGCATATTTGGACATTCTACCATTGCTAACTGCTGGTACCAATGGATGACTTACCTGAAGACTTTTTAAAGCCACAGGAATCGAGGTAGAGTGAAAAAGAGCAGAGGAAATAGGTTTATTGGCTGCCCGTGCAGATATCCCTATTTTAGGATAAAGGCTCTTACTTAGCGAAGAAGCTGATTTAGAAGAAGAAATTGACATATTATTAAACCCCTTTAGATTAAATGTTCATTATTCGCAAAGCAATGCTTAAAAAATTAACTTCACAAATAAGTATTTATTTTAACTTTTATTAATTTAAACATCAATTAAATTAAAGTTTAAAACTCTTAATTATTTAAACTCTAATTAAGATATACCTAATTAAAGATAGTTCTTTAAATAATAGAGAGTTTAGGTTGCGTAGCACAAACTGTAGGTATATAGTAAGCGGCCATGGAGTTTATCAATTATTTTCTGATGAGTAGAACTAATTCTAGAGTTTATATTTACTTAATCATATATTGAGTAGCATGCAATCTTCATACGAGCAGCTATTTAAAGAGAATGCAGAACTAAGGGCTGAAAATGTTCAGCTTCGAGCGGAAAATGGGGAGTTAAAAGCCGTGATAAATAGATTGGAAAAGATAATCACTAAGCTTGAAGCGCGCATTGCCCAGCTTGAGGCTTAAGCTTAATCAAAATTCCAAGAATAGCTCCAAGCAGCCATCCATTGATCATAAAGCTAATCGTCCAATTACTCCAAAAGTAGAAAATCGACCTTATCATCCTGGTGCTAATCGTCAACTGCTACCTGCTAGTGCGGTTACCTTGCATGAGGTGCGTTGCCTAAAAGTTTGCCCACATTGCCACTCTGCTATGCATGCCACTGATAAGATTTTTTCCATGGCAGCAGATCGAGCTTCCTGAAATTAAACCTTTAATGCATCAAATCGATTTAGTAACGAGCAGATGCCCTTGCTGCCATCTAGAAACACGGCCTGAACTTAAAGAAAATGAGTAATTCTTGCTTGGTTTTAAGACTGGAAGGCTTTATTAATCTGCTGATGGGGCCAACACGCCCAAGGCCTCCAGGCCGTGCGCCCCATGATTAGTGCCTTACTGCCTAGCGTGGCTTTAAGCCAAGGTTTTATTTTTAAAGTTAAAGCTCGCACGCTGCCTTACTTTTTTCGTCTTATGAAACACTCGTTAAAGCAGCTACTACCACTCAGTAGCCTTTGCATATAGATTCAACGAGCTGGCGTCATGCTGCCACTAACGAACATTTGCTAGTACTACGTGTAGGAAATGTGATTGCTTATGGATGAAGAGCTTATCAAAATGGCGTTACTCTAAAAGTGCTAGTCGATCAGAAGATTTATTGCTTAGTAAATGATCGAGGCTAAAGCTATTTATCAAATTGAGGTAAAGATCAAACAGTATTGCTTAAGCTCATTGGCTCCTTAATAGACAAGGGTGAGCAAAACAGCCCCACACCCCTTTGAGGGGTGCACAGCGCCTAGGGACCCTATATGCTAACTTGCAAGTTGCTTATTAAAGATAAACATCGTCTAGAAAAAGGCCAGATCAGCCAGTCTACTTGGCAGCAGTATGGGTATCTTAACTGGCGTTATATACAAGAAGAATTGCAAGGACTGGGGGCTGGAGTAGCACCAAGAAATTGCGGAAGTTTTGCCAAAAGCTTTTAAAACAGATCAAATATTTCCAGGCTTACTTGAAAGATCCTGCTATCCCTATGATCAATAATGCTGCCGAAGAATCTTTAAGAAATCTAGCCATTGTACGTAAGTTATGCCTAGATAACCAGTCTACCTATAGCAAAAGGTGGAAGGGAGCGCTGCATAGCTGTATCGGAACTCTTTATCGACAAGGAAAATCTATTCTAGATTTTCTAGCAGACGCTATCTATGCAGCTCGTATCAAGCAACCTATCCCTATTGCTCAAAAGTCCTATCCTCCTCAGAAAAGGCTTTATATTTTTTTGAAAAAATTTATTTTAATTTTTCAAATAAGTGAATTCTTGCGTGTATAATTCTAGGCTTGGAATAAGAATGTGGAGGCTATGGTATAAAGCTTTTAAGCTGGGATGATATCTCCCATAAATAGTGACAAGTATTCTTAGTGATTGGTTAGCAAATTCTGCCGCCTTGAACGAATTTCCTTGTACTTGATAGAGCATAGCCAGATTACTGTAAATAACGGCCACATTAAGATGATTTTTCCCAAGCAATTTAATGTCAATGGCAAGCGCTTGATGGATACACTCAGTAGCTTTCTCCCAATTCCCTTGATCTTGGTAGATTGTTCCAAAGGTAGTGTAAATATCTGCAATGCTAGGAAGATTTTTATCATATAGCTTAAGATTAATAGCAAGCGCTTGATGGACACACTCAGCAGCTTTCTCTAAATTCCCTTGATCTTGGTAGAGTATTCCCAGATTCTTGTAGGTCTTTGCTACATTAGGATGATTTTCCCCCAAAAGCTTAACGCTGATATCGAGCGCTTTCTCAATATATTCTGCCGCCTTTTTTAAATCCCCTTTCTCGTAATAGATTGTTCCTAGATTGTTATAGCGGATTACCACACTAGGATGATTCTCTCCAAAAAGCTTAAGATCAATAGCAAAAGCTTGATGGGCATACTTAGCGGCTTTTTCTAACTTTCCTCGAGTTTGGTATATCGCTCCTAGGTTACCATAACATAATGCCAGATCATGGTGGTTTTCCCCAAATAGATTAAAGTTAATAGAGACGGCTTGCTTGGCATGCTCAGTGGCTGCCGCTACCTTTCGGAGTTCTAAGTAGACTGCTGCAAGGTTATTATGATAAATTGCCAGCATAGGATGATTTTCTCCAAAAAGCTTAAGATTAATAGAGATGGCTTGATGGAAATATTTAGAGGCTTTTTCCAGTTTCCCTTGTGCTTGGCAGAGCCTCCCTCGATTGTTATAGCACCTTGCCACTTGAAAATGATTTTCCCCATAAAGTTCAAGATTAATATCGAGCGCTCTCTTGAAATACTTAGCGGCCTTTTCTAGCCTTCCTTGTTCTTGGTAGATTAGTCCCAAATTAGTATAAGTACTTGCTATCCTAGTATGATTTTCTCCATACATTTCACGAAAAGGGGCCAGTGCTTGTCTAATAAGCTCAGCTGCTTTTTTCAATTTCCCTTGTTCTTGGTAGATCCACCCGAGGGTATTATAGCCAATTGCCACCCAAGGATGATTTGCTTTCAAAAGTTTACGGTTAATATCAAGCGCTTTTTTGGCACACTTAGCGGCCTCATCTAATTTCCCCTGCTCCTGATAGATCGTCGCTAAATTGTTAAGGTCTCTTCCTATAATGAGAGGAGTTTCCTCACAGAACAAAAGATCAATTTTAAATGCTTGCATGGCAAGTTCTGCCGCCATGTTTAAGTTGCCTTGAGCTTTGTAAATTAGCGCCAAAGCATTTAAGGCTTCTGAATTTGCTGGATTTAGTCGTATGGCCTCGTGATACCAGCTTTTTGCTTCTTCGTGTTGAAAAAGCCGTAAGGCTATATCTCCTTGTGTCTGCGGTGAGTTATCCTCTAAATTTGAATGTTTAAGAGTGTCTTCATTTCCTGATAAAAAATTTTGAACAGCCTGATAAAAAGGAACAAAGATACGATAAATTGTCTTTATTTTTTCTAATGTCTGAGGATTTAAAGCAAACTGCTTTTGAATAAAGCTAGGATCCTCAAATCCAAATATTTTAAGGATTGGATTCATGATTTCTTGTTGCGCTTGATAATGAGAATATGTCTTAAGCCGCATAAATAGCACTATACTCATCCACCCTCTTAGCTTTGCAGCCGCGCTGTCGTTTATAATCTTTTGCTCGTTTAGTTGATCAATCCTAGTAAACGTATCGGAGGCTTTTACTTTTGCGAGAAGTGCTAGCCGATCCAAAGCCAGATGAGGGAATCGATACAAGTCATTTTTGACTTTAAAAAGCATTCCTTGCCTTTCACCCTCATCAATTTTCGGATTAAAAGCTACCATATCCGTTTCAACCAAATGATGCTTAGCTAAATATTGGCGTAGATTAAGATTGCGTTGATAAGGAGCATTAAGCCCTTCTTGAACTTTTTGCCTATATTGCTCAGTTAGTTCCTCGTTACCTAGCAAATGAGTAAAGTTTAGTAATTCCATGGGAAGGTGAGGCTCTTTTTCATGCCACCACTGGCCTTTTTCATCTTTACCAATATACTGAGCCATTTTTCCAGGAGTTTGTATAAGATCAAATGTCTTACCATTACCTACAGGAATTTTGCAGCCTTTCCCTTCTACCCCTGCCCCATCAAAAGCAAAGCCCCGTGGTGTGATGCCATCAAAAAATTTGATGACTTTTAAGCAAGGAATGTTTAAAGCAGGAAGAATGGTTTCTCCTAAGTTGATAACCTTTAAGTGAAGTAAATTGGTTAGATTTCTAAAATATTTCTTATTTATAGGAGTGTCCTCTTGAATAAGAATCCCAAACTCTAAATCAGAATAAGGCGTCATCTCTTCTCTTGCTAGGGAACCGAAGCCTATCAAGGCATACTCACAAGGAATAGGCCCTAAGTTATCAATTGCTTGCATTGCAAGATGCTCGAAGAAAATTTTCATACGTTTAGAAATATGCCGATAAAGCTTTTTAACATTCTGGGGAGGCGGTGTTTCTGCCAGCGCACAAATCTTCTCTTCTATTTCTTTTCGGAAATTTTTTAATTTTTGGCGATTATATACAAATTGCTTCTCGACTGTCCATGGATCTATAAGTTTGCAGTGATACAATTTGCTAAATGCCTCTTGAATTTTAGTAAGCTTTTCTTTAAGAAGCTCCTGCTTTGCGGCTTGAGAAAGATGCATAGCATAATTATAGAGACCCGCAGCTTGAAGAAAGGTTCTTGCCTTTTCTTTTCTTAGATAAATGTCGCCTAGTTTTTCTATGTAAGCATTTTCTTGAGCAGAATTTTTTTCTTTAATAGCAAACTTTAAAGCTTGCGTATAGCTTTCTTCCGCTTTTCTTATATCTTCATTCGATAAAAGCTCATTACTTTTCAAGCTTTCTAAAGGAATCCCTTTCCATTCATCACTTCGTTCAATTAAGTGCTTCCATTCTTTACATACAAGGATTGCTCGGCATAAGTCTTGGCAACCCAGTTTTTTGAAAATCCCTAAGCTAATCTGTGCATACGGACCTAATTTCAGATGAGGCTGTTTTCTCCCTTCTATTTCCTTAAACTCATTGAATATAAAAGGGTTAATAATAGCTGAATTTTCTAAACTCATTGACTCACCACCTTTTTTCTTAAGTTCAGTTTTATTTCCTTTTAAGCCTATATGCAATCTTATCTCTTTTTCCTTATCTTTTTATCTAGCTTTTCATTAGGTATAGAAGAAAAGAGCCATACTATTTCTTCTGTAGCCAAGTCTACTTAAAAATGAGTTACTTTAAAGATCGGGTTAAGGGATTCTCTCAAGAAAAGACCTCATTCCTCCTCTACCCTTCTTGAAAAGTTTTATAGCTTTACAAAACAAAGAGGATTTACTGGGACAGGGTACGCACGCTAAATAAGCTCCTGATAAAACAGCAAAGCTTCCTACCATTTTCTATATCATTAACTTCTAAAGGTTTCCTTTCTATTATCTTTAACTTTGAGATTGCTAAAAACTCTAATAATACATCTAATTATTGTAAGAGCATGTAAAGGAAAAATAACTTTGCTAAGAGTGTGCTCACATAAAGAGATGAAGGTAGCTTCTTTATTAAGCTGTAGGAAAAACATTAAAGAATGTGTAGGGCGGATTGTTTATAGCTTACTACCCTTAAAAACTGTTTAAAGTTAGGAGGACAATATGGGTCCAATTAAAAAAACATATATAGCCTATCCGCTAGCTAACCTTTATCAGCTAAAAATTTAGCAAATCAATTGTAAAAAAAAGCAGAAGACTCATGAGCATTAAGTTTCCAAGGATTAAATTTTCACTCCCCCCATGCAATCTTATAAAGACTAAATATTCGAAACTATCAATTATTTTTTATAAATTAAGAATTATTTAGAAAATTTAAACGAAAGGGAGGCAAAAAAATTTAGATTAAAAACACACCCTACATACATCCTTAAAAGCTTCTTGTCTATCTATTAAGCTAGACTTTTGGAAGAAAATAAAAAAATTGCTATGTATAATCGTAAAACTTTGATAAATATATTTTTATTAGTAAGAAAAAAATGAAGGAGGCCTTTTATGCCCTTAAAAAAAGGTACAAGCCGTAAAACAATCAGTGAAAACATCCGCACAGAAGTACATCATGGCAAGCCACAAAAACAAGCGGTGGCAATTGCTTTAAATGAGGCCAGAAGATCTGGCGCAAAAATTCCTAAAAAAGGAAAAAATACCAAATAACTGTCAAATATAAGGAGAACAATAGATGGCAGCAATAAAAAAACCAGCCGCTAATAAAACGACGGCTAAAAAAGCAGCAGAGAAAAAGCCTGCTGCAAAAAAGCCAGTGGCTAAACAAGCGGTGGCTAAGAAAACGTTAACTGTAAAGAAAACGGCACCTAAAATTGTTGCTAAGGCATCAGTTAAAAAACCTGCTGCAAAAAAGCCTATAGTAAAAAAAGCTATAGTGAAGAAAACGACGACTGCGGCTAGAAAAAAAGCTGTAAGCCGATAAATTTGCATGACTAACTTTGGTAAGGGTGGTTTTATTGCTTCTTTACCAAAGTTTCTTCTCCCTTATTGCATGTTGTTTTAGTATCATAAAGCTTACCTAGCCCCTTAGCTTTAAAAGAATGCTCTTTCCGCGCCTTCTAAAGTCATGCCTAGAAAAACAGCTGGGATAAAAGCTAACTAAAGAGATGTGGGAAGTTAACACAGACTTAGTGGCTACAGAGTAGGCGAGATGATGAAAAGAAGCTAAAGGAGGAAAACTGGAAATTGATTTGAATATAAAAAAATGCTCGGAGTCGGACTCGAACCGACACAGGATTGCTCCCGAGGGATTTTAAGTCCCTTGTGTCTACCATTTCACCATCCGAGCAAAAGGTAAGCGCTAAGATAACGACATTTGACTTTAATAGCAAGCCAAATGTCGCAATTATTTATTCTTTTTCTTTCTCGGGGTTAGAAAGCCCCTCTTCTAGAGGCTCTTTTATTTCATTTGTTTCGTCCAAAGGTAGAGGAGAAGAAGCAGATTCAGCAAGGTCGTCCCAAAAAGAATGAAAAGAACTATTTTGTTCCTCAGAAGACAAAGGTTTAAATTCTGGAGCAGGCTCTACAATAGGAGGCAACTCACTTTGCTCCTCTTTAAAAAACTCTTCAACTTCTTCGCTGTCTCCTTCAAAATCTTCGGTGAGGCTATGAAGAATTTGAACTTCATCATCTTCTTTAGCTTCTTCTCGGGTATAGAAAGCATTTTTAAAAAGTATGTTTTCTTTGTACCTTCCAATGGTCTCTGAGATTAATGTCGGAGGGGGAGGCAATAATCCACTCATAAAAGGAGCAGGAGGCTGTGCTAGCGGCTGACCTTCTCCTGTTACTTTTCCCTCTGATGAAGAAGCTACATCTAGTTGCCCTACATCTTCAAATGATGATATAGCCTCAGTACCACCTATATCTTCTTTAATTTGCTCTTCTCGGCCCCGGCGACGCCTTTGCTGCCGTCTACGATCACGCTTTTTTTCTGCTCGATTGTCAGTAGCAGTAGTTTGCTCTTCTGCAATCACGTTAGATTCCTCCATGGCCGCTGGGTCCATTTTATCTATAGGCATTTCCTTCACAGCCTTAGTCTCACGTCCTCCTCCTATCTTGATCGAACGCTCCAAGCCCACATTTTTAAGGACCATGCGAGCTTCCCGGACTTCTAGAATCTCATAGTCGTTTACGGGAACAAGAAAAGATTTAGGTTTTTCTAAAGAGCGAAAAAAAATAGCAGTTCCAAAAGAAACGACTTCTAAAGCATCTACAAAATATTCTTCTTGCCCTACATTTTTGCTATTGCGAACAACAATTTTGCACCCTTCCTTAGGCGTAATAACGGTTTCAATAATAGGTTCTCGAGTAAAATCCACAATTAATTCAATCCTGTTTAAATTTGCATATATATTAGACTTTTAAAAAAGTCTATTTAAGAAGCAACCACTTACCTATATGTTAGTATTACTCTTTTGAAGCCATATAGGCTAAAAGCTCAACACATCTACAAGCATACCCCATCTCATTATCATACCAAGCCACAATTTTATAGAAGGTATCGTTAAGAGCTATGCCTGCATCTTTGTCAAATATCGAAGAGTATCTGCTTCCAATAAAATCACTTGACACAACCGGTTCATCACAATAGCCTAGGATACCTTTCATGCGCCCTTCTGAGGCTTTTTGCATCTCTTGGCATATTGATTCATAGCTGGTTGGTTTGCTCAGTCTCACGGTTAAATCGACAATAGAGACATCCACAACCGGGACTCTCAATGCCATACCCGTAAGTTTTCCTTTCACTTGAGGAAGGCATAAAGCTACAGCTTTTGCAGCACCAGTCGAAGAAGGTATAATATTCTGACTAGCAGCCCTGCCTCCTCTTAAATTTTTAGGAGAAGGCCCATCAACGGTAGGCTGGGTAGCTGTCATAGCATGCACAGTCGTCATTAGACCTTCTTCAATTCCAAAACTCTCTAGCAACACTTTAGTAATAGGTGCTAAACAATTAGTCGTACAAGAAGCATTTGACACAATTTTGTCATTTGCTGGATTATATTTTTCCTCATTAACACCTAAAACGATAGTAGCAATTCCTTCCTCTTTCGCAGGTGCTGATATTAGAACTCTCTTAGCTCCCGATTTTAAATGCTTGCCTGCCTCATCGAAAGAGGTAAATAGGCCGGTTGATTCTAAAACATAATCTACTTGAAGATCTTTCCAAGGAAGCTTTTGAGGATCTTTTTCAGCGATAACTTGTATCTTTTTTCCCTCAAAGAGAAGGTATTCTCCTTCGGCTTTAATTTCCCCTTCAAATTTGCCATGTACTGTATCATATTTTAGTAAATAAGCCAAATTGCTGGGAGAAACCACATCGTTAATAGCTACCACTTGTATATCATTTCTTTCGTTAATTAAGCGAAAAACCAAGCGACCAATGCGGCCAAACCCATTAATGGCAATTTTTAGGGGCATAGCTAGATTCCTTAAAAAGTCATAATTATCCTTTTTATCATAGATGAGACTTAAGGAGAAAGTAAAGGAAATAATCTTAGCAAAAATTCACGCGCGTTTATATAAATTAATTTTTTTTATTACCGATTTTATTATACTTATAATAAGTTTACTTCAAAAATAATATATATTTATATATTATTTATTTATAAGTTAATAATAAAAACTAAAAAACACATAATTTGCTAACAAATGGATAAGATTATGCATCAGCTTTCATTAGAGCCTCTTGGCATTCACCCTTTAATTTTTCCTGCCTTTGAGAAACAAGAAGAACAATCTATAGATTCTAGAAGGGATACTACAGTTTATGCAGAAATCGCTTTAAAAATATTCAAAGAACTAGGACTGCAGGATCTATGCCAAACACAATTGGTTTGTAAAGAGTGGAAACAACTAATTGGAAGCAGTTTTTTAGCTAAAGAAGAGACCTATACCTTAGCTTTAAAACATGCTATTCGGAAGAAAGACCTTATTCAAGAAGCCTTTTATATAGAAAAACTCGGGGATATTTATGGGGATAAAGGAACCTCCGAAACTCTTCTGCAAGCGGCAGGACTTTATAATTATGCTTTGCACAGGCATTTTCTATCTCATTCCTTAGAAGGCAAACGAAAGGTTCTTGAAGAAAAGTTATCAAAAGTTCAAGATTTACTTGTTAGAAAATGTAAAGGCAGAAGTGTAGCTTTAGCCACAATAGAGGATCAGTTTGAAAGCAACCGTAAGATATTAAAAGAATTTAGGAAGGAAATAGAGGCAAAAATTCAAGCCTTGTCCGAAACTCCTTCTTTTCAAGAAGTAAGGGAGCTCTATCGTAAAATAGCTCAAGGAATAAAAATCTTTTTTGAACATATAGTGGCACAAAGCCTAGATACCCTAGGGCCTCCCCCTTGTGAATATTCTATGATAGGCTTTGGTTCACTTGCTAGAGAAGAGATGACGCCTTACTCCGATCTAGAGTTTGGCATTCTTATCCAAGAAGATAATGCTATTAATAGAGATTATTTCAGACGTCTAACCACTCTTCTTCACTTAAAAGTGATCAACTTAGGCGAAACGATCCTACCTGCTTTAAATATTCCTTGCTTAAAAGCCATCAGTTTTTTCGATGACATTACGCCACGGGGCTTTGCCTTTGATGGAGCAGGAGTTGAAGGAAAAGGCTGTAAAACTCCTTCGGGCAATGGTAAGACGTTTGAGCTTATCCAAACGCCTGAAAAAATGGCTCAATATATTGGTAAAGATAATGAAAATCAGTGGTGGCATGAAAGAGAGCCACATCTTCCCATGGAACTTTTAAATTTTGCTCACCTTCAAGGTAGCCGCGAATTAACTGAGCAATATAAGGAGAATGTTCAAAAAAAACTTAATGCTCCTTGCCGAAAAGGTCTTACTCTGCGTAAGTACTTAGCTAAATTTCATTTGTTTTTAGCAGATATGAATATTTTCGATCCAGGAATGGGCGATTTAAGCAAGGAGGGTATGCTTTTTAAAGTCAAAGATGATTTTTATCGCTTTCCCCAGTTGGCTTTGGACCGGTTAGCCCTTCTCAAAAAAGTAATGGCTTCCGATACTTTCACTAGGATTGATCAGCTAAACCAGCTAGGAATTATAACGGCTGACGCCGTTAATAAATTAAAAGAGTGGATGAGTATAGCGCTATTTATGCGCCTTAAAACCTATTCTCATTATCAAGCCCAGCGAGAGATGATGAACCCATTGATCAGGCCCTTTAAGTTTGAGGAGCCTACCCTTATCCAAAAGCAGTTTGCTTTAGATCATAAGGCATTAGAAAAAATTAAAAAGATTTATCATATTTTCATTCCATTCCGCCAGGCTATTCAAAAGTTTTTCTTAGGCCATGAAGAGAGACTTACCTCTTCCTCTTTAGATGATGACTCGCCCCAGATCCAGGGAGACATAGCCAGCAGAATATTTCAACATGAAGAGGCAAAAAAGTATTACCTTAAAGCCATACAAGAAAATCAAGAAAACATTTCTGCCCTGATAGCTCTTGGGCTTATCTACGAGAACCAAGGAAATTTAAAAAAGGCCACTGAATACACCCAAAAAGCACTTGCTATTGCTATTAGGCGCGGCGGTGAAATCTGCCCCAGCGTGGCAACAGTTTATAATAACTTGCTAATGATCTACTATGCCCAAGGAAATTTAGAGGAAGCAGCTAAGTATGGTAATCAAGCACTCCAAATTAATATTAATCTGTATGGAAAAAATCATTCCCATGTAGCAAATAGTTATAATAGTCTTGGTTTAGTCTACAAAAAACAAGGGAATTTAGTAAAAGCAAGTGAATCTCTTAATCAAGCCCTTGCAATAGACCAAGCGCTTTGGGGTGAAAATCATTCAATGGTGGCAACAGATTACAATAATTTAGGAATGCTGTACAAAGATAAAGGCAATTTAAAAAAAGCAATTGAATTTATCCGTCATGCTCTTGCCATCAATTTTAAGCTTTATGGTAAAAATCATCCGCATGTAGCTACCTGTTATAACAATTTGAGCCTCATTTATGAGGACCAAGGAAACTTAAAAAAAGCCCGTAAGTATGCTGATAAAACACTTACAATTCAACTTAAGCTCTATGATAAAAATCATCCCCGGGTGGCCATAATTTATAATAATCTAGGGCTTATTTGCGCGAGCCAAGGAAATTTAAAAGAGGCTTTTAATTATATCAATGAAGCTCTCCAGATTAGCCGTAGGCTTCTAGGTAAAAATAATCCGACTGTTGCAGGGCTTTATAACCACATAGGGCAAATCTATCAAAAACAAGGAGATTTAGAAAAAGCCATTCAGTTTATTAACAAAGCCCTCGCAATTAACCTCAAGCTAGGAGGTGAAAATCAACCTTCTGTAGCAATAGATTACCAAAACTTGGGAAGCGTCTACTTAGACCAAGGCTATTTAGAGAAAGCCTTTGAGTATATTAATAAAGCACTCGATATTAATCTTAAGCTTTTCGGGGAAAATCATCCGACAGTAGCAATAAATTACAATACTCTAGGAAGAATCTATCAGGAGCAAGGTAATTTAGAAAAAGCTTTTAAGTATGCCAATAAGGCACTCGATATTAATCTTAAGCTACTCGGGAAAACTCATCCGACAGTAGCAATAGATTACAATAATCTAGGAGGAATCTATCAGGAGCAAGGTAATTTAGAAAAAGCTTTTGAATATATCAATAAAGCACTCGATATTGATCTTAAGCTTTTTGGGGAAAATCATCCTACAGTGGCAATAGATTACAACAATCTAGGAAGAATCTATCAGGAGCAAGGTAATTTAGAAAAAGCCATTGAGTGTGCCAATCAAGCACTCGTCATCAACCTTAAGTTTTTTGGCAAAGACCATCCTACTTTGGCAGGCAATTATAATAATTTAGGAGTCCTCTCCTCTATGAAAAACAAGGACTTTCAGTAAAAGCTATTGAGTGTATTAATCAAGCACTCGACATTCATCTTAAGTTTTTTGGTGAAAATCATCCTACACTAGCATTATGTTATGCTAATCTGGGGAGGATCTATCAAGCCCAAGGAAATTTAGATCTAGCATTTAAGTATGCCCATACGGCATTTAATATTAACCTTAAGCTTTATGGAGAAAATCATCCCGAGACATTGGAAAGCTACAACAGTCTAGAGAGTATCTACCAAGAGCAAAAAAATTTAGCTGTACAGAGCAAAAAATAATTTTTCATAGATAAACCTTCTTAGAAGCACTTGAGAGCAAAAGAGGAATAGAATTAGTTGACATTCATGGCTAGGCAGCAGGCAAATAACAAGTACCTAAGAAGGTGTCCTTGAACCTTTGCTTTTGATCAATGAAAACCAATTCAATAGAAGGAGGAGTATAATGCTTAGGAAGCTATCCTGCTGAGCTGAGCAATAAAGAAAAAGAACAGGAAAAAATAAACTCTTTATTCTGTTTCCTATAAAAAAAGAGGGCGGCCCTATATAAACATTTTAAAAGAGACCCACTAGATGCTATCTTTATCTAAACTTTGCAGGAGGCCAATGAAGACATCTTCTTATGATTTTTCTCCTTAGAAGACAGTCTTTAATTATTTCTCTAGCAGCACTATACTACCCTCTGGCAGCAGAGCGAAGGCTATCTAAATCTTATGGCACGCTGCTAACTGGTATGCAAGAAGAGGTGAAGAATGTAGAGAAGAAAAATATAAATGTATAAAAAACGGATAGGCAATCATAGGAAAATGTTGCCTAAACTAACTCTAAACCTAGTAAAATCGGATCCCTGAAACATTCGCTCCTTTGCTAAAGGCTATTCATACCGTGCAAGCGCTAGCTATGAGCAAGGTTATTTCGGAGGCTTATTGGCTTTAATTTTTTGTTTAGGTTTACCTTTAGCTGTTTTAGAATCCATTAATTTAATCTTACTACTCTTAGCTAAGGGTTTAGGTTTATTCTCCTTAGGAGAAACTTTTACAGCTTTAGATTTGCGTGAGGAAGAATTATCTTTAGACTTCTGAGTAGGCTTTTTAGCTGGCTTAGAAGATGTCGAGGATGCCCCGTTTACATAGATAGCTTTGCTAATTGCTGGATTGTTATCAGCTGTGAAGGCAAAATCTTCTTTTTCTTCTTCATCTTCTCCATCAAAATGATTGATAGTCGTCTTATCAGCTATGTCTAAAAACCTTCTAGACTCTGGCTTGCTTTTATCCTGATCTAACCATTTGGAAGATAAATTGCGTAAAGCTGCCAGCTTTTGATTAATACTCTGAAGATTTTGATCCATGCCATCATGGAGTTGACGCCTACTTGCTAAAAGCTGTCCCTCATTTTCAAATTTAGAAGAGAAGGTTACTGCGGAAGCAGTTAAATCAGGTGTAAACAAAAACAAACGCATAGAAGCTGGCACAGTTGTATAGACATCGGTGGCAATCTGCGGCTCAAACTCTTGCTTAACAGCTTGCTTAGGAGGCCTTCCACGTTTAGGACGAGGATTTAGAGCTTCATTAGAGTAGTAGGTCTTAGCTTTCGCTAGCAAGGCTTTTCTAGCTTGTAAGATATCTTTACCTACTTTTGTATCGAATAGGTGGCGTTTGACCTTTTCTAAAAGCGATTTGGGTAAATCTAAATCCTCTTCGAACACAAAATGAAACTGGTTATTTCTTAACCACTCAATAATACGAATGCGAGACCTTTCTTGGTAAAATTGCTGCCATTTTTCTAATTCAGAAAGATGGTCGTAGATAAACTCAAGAAAGTTTTCCCTAGCTTCTTTGGATTGAATGATTTCTAGTAATTTTTCCTTCGTATCAATATCATACACTTTTTCATTAACGAAACCTTCCATAATCTTTTTAGTTTCATAAAAAGTTAATTTAGGAATAAGAAAGTAACGCTCACTATGCTGGCGCAATTCCTGTTCTAATGCCTCTATCTCTTCCTGAGGTTTATCCAGGTCGACATAAACTATAAAGCCCTCTTGGCGGTCAAGATAAAAATCGCGTTCGTCATCAGACTTTGTAAAAGCTTCGATCAGTCGATGACAACGCAAGATAAGAGGGTTTTGAGCTTCTTTTAGTGTCTTACTCCTCATGGGCAACGATCCTTTAAAAATGTGTATAGATACAAAAAGATCGCATAATTATGCGATCTTTTATACTAGAACTCTATAATAACTAGATTAGGCTCTTAGTTGTCAAGATATTCGATAATACACATTTGAGTATTATCGCCCACACGACGTTGAGCTTTTACAATTCGTGTATATCCACCCGCTCTGCTTGCAAAGCGTGGCCCTAATACACCAAATAGTTTATCAATCACCTGCCTATCTGTATTATAGGCACTTGTGTCCCCTTTACGAGCAGCACGTGCTTCTTTGTCAGTCAACGCATTGAAACGAACCATCATTTCACTAATTGCACGACGCCTGGTAGCTAAAGTGTTTTTCTTTGCTAAAGTGATCATTTTATCGGCATAACGACGTAGCGCTTTTGCTTTCGGCACCGTTGTTTCGATGCGCTCATTTTCGATCAATGATTTTAACATATTGGCAAACATACACCGTCTATGTGAACTGGTACGGCTTAGTTTACATGTATCTTTTCTGTGTCTCATATCTTATTACCTAGCTGCTAATCTTCAACTTTTGCTAATTCTTTTCTACCTTTTTTGTCTTCATTGTAATGCTTGATCTTATCTTTCACATTATCATGTGTAATACCATAGCGAGAAAGATCCATGCCAAGAGATAAGTTCATTTCATGAAGTTTAGCTTTAATTTCATTTAAAGATTTCTTGCCAAAATTTCTAAACTCAAGCATTTTTCTCTCAGGAATGGATACAAGTTCAGCAATTGTATCAATGTTTGCTCCACTCAAGCAATTGGTTGACCTAACGGATAACTCAATCTCATCGATACGAAGGCAAAGTTTTTCCATCATTTCATCTGCATCGCTATCTCCATCACCTAATCCTTCGTCAAATACCAGTGAGTGGGATTTGGCTTTTGTAAATACGTCGAAATGCTTAACACCGATTTGAGAAGCAAATGAAACTGCCTCTACAGGAGTCACACGCCCATCTGTCACGACTTCAAAAATTAAGCGATCAAAATCTGTATCCTGACCTACGCGCGTATTTTCTACAAAATAGTTAACTATACGTACAGGTGAAAAGGAGGCATCTAAAAGGATTTCATCAGCGGTTTTATCATAAATAATATGCCGTTCTGAAGGTACATAGCCACGTCCTATGGCCACACGTAGATCTAATTGGCGTTTCATAGGTTTAGTAACCGTGAATAGATGAAGACCCGAATTAACAACCTCATATGAACCGTCTTTTACAATATCACCTAGAGTAACTTTATACTGGCCATTATTCTTGTCAAGCTCCTCTTGAGTAATATCTAAAACACATGTCAAAATGCGCGTATCACGGCTATAAGAACTTTCATCCGTAGGCAACTTTCTTAAAAGAGCACCTTTAAAATTGAGCACGATATTGGTCATATCTTCGATAACACCTTCAATGGCCATATATTCATGGGGCACACCTTCAATACGCAAGGCAATAATAGCAGGAGCTTCTAAAGAAGAGAGCATCATACGTCGCATGGAGTTTCCAATTGTATGACCAAATCCGCGCTCAAAAGGTTCTGCAATGATTCGAGCCACATTGGAATTGTCTTTATCCTCTTCTACTAAAATTTTTTGGGGCATTTCGAACTTGCCGTATTTAACAGACATTAAGCGACTCCTAAATAATTTAAAATTTCTGAGTGTTTATTACACCCGTCTACGTTTACGAGGACGGCACCCGTTATGTGGTACTGGTGTGGTATCACGAATAGCAGTTATTAACAAACCAGTGCTTTGCAAACCGCGTACAGCAGATTCACGACCTGCTCCTGGCCCTTTTAGGTTAACTTCAATTTCTTTCATTCCTAATGACATAGCAGCTTTGCCTGCATCTTGTGCAGCTACAGTCGCTGCGAACGCTGAAGACTTACGAGAACCAGAAAAGTTTACTTTTCCGGCTGAAGACCAGGAAATAACGCGACCCGAAGGGTCAGTAATAGCAATAATTGTATTATTAAAAGTCGCCTTCACAAAGGCAATTCCAGATGGAACGTTCTGATGGCTTCTTTTTTTTGCTTTAACAGGCTTTTTTGTTGTTGTTGTGGCTGACTGCTTAGACAAAGTAGAGCACTCCTCTTAAAATTATTTCTTCTTATTAGCAACAGTTTTACGTTTACCTTTACGTGTACGAGAATTAGTTCTTGTACGTTGTCCTCGAACAGGTAAACCAGAACGATGTCTAGTTCCACGGTAAGAGTGAATAGATATTAATCGTTTGATGTTATTTTGAACTTGCCGGCGTAGATCACCTTCTACCATATATTCAGATTGCAGCAAGTTGTTAATACGTGCTATATCATCTTGTGTTAGCTTGTGAGCACGCATATTGTGATCAAACCCAAGCTTCTCAATAATCTCGTTTGACAAGCTACGACCTATTCCGTAGATATAGGTTAGTGCTATTTCTAATCTCTTATTATCCGGTATATCTATACCGATAACTCTAGGCATTGAATCTCTCCTAAAATTTCAAAAATGGAATTCGAAAATTTATCATACTTTCACTTTATTAGCAAAAGCTTTATTTATGAAAACGCTTGACTTGCTATGAATGTAACTATTTGAACTGTTCAGATGATTACATGTAAAGCTCACTTGCAAATATTATTTTTATCCTCTTCCTCTTATCCTACCTTTCTTCATAAAGCCTTCATATCTCTTCATCAATAAATGGGATTCAATTTGCTTCATTGTATCTAAAACAACTCCTACAAGAATCAACAAAGCTGTACCTCCAAAGAAGTAGCTAATCGTTGCTGGCACTCCTAATAGGCGGCCTATAATGGTAGGTAATACAGCAATCATAGCAAGAGAAATAGCCCCTATGAGAGTAATTTTATTCATAGTAGATTCTAAATAATCTTGGGTGGGCTTACCTTGTCTTATGCCAGGTATAAATGCTCCATTTTTCTTCATATCCGATGCTATCTGATCAGGTCTAAACTGAGTAGCAGTCCAAAAGTAGGTAAAAAATATAATTAAAACTACAAACAATAAGATATAGAGCGTACTTCCTGGAGATAGCCACTGAGCGATCTCACTTAATCGGTTACCTGCTCCTGCAAAGGTCGCAATTATAGCAGGAAACATAAGCAAAGAGGAAGCAAAAATTACTGGTATTACTCCTGCATAATTAACTTTTAAAGGAATATAGGAATTTCCCCCTTGTACTTCTTTTCTACCTACTACACGCCTAGCATATTGTAAGGGTATGCGTCTATGTCCTTGTATGACCAATATAGTTCCTAATGCGACTACAACAAATATCGCTATAAGCACTAGGACCGTCGTAAAATTCATCGCCCCAGGTTCTTGAGAGTTTAAGTTCAGCTGTTGAATAATCAACCCAATCGCTGTAGGCAATTGCGAAACAATACCTACGGTGATAATTAAACTCATTCCATTGCCAATCCCTCTTTCTGTAATCTGCTCTCCTATCCACATCAAGAGAACTGTTCCTGCAGTCATAGTGAAAATGAAAAGCAAATAAAATAGGATAGGCATGCCCCAGATCTGAGCATCTAACAATTCGCCTGTAATTATACCTGGACGGCTATAATTCATTTGAATGGCATATTTAGCAAACATCGCCGATTGGAGGATAGACAAAATGATTGTCAGGCCACGTGTATACTTGTTAATTTTTCTACGGCCCTGCTCGGCATTTTCTTTAATTTCACGCTGCAAAGAAGGCCACAAAGCCACCACAAGCTGCATAATAATAGAGGCAGAAATATAGGGCATAACACCTAAGGCAATCACTGTCATCTGGGAGAATGCGCCTCCTGAAAATATATCAACGAGTTGAAAAAGGTTCTGTCCCCCGCCTGTTGCGTGCCTAAAAAAACTTACTGCCACTTCTCCATTGATTCCAGGGACGGGTATAAATCCTCCCACACGGTAGACTGCTAGCATTAAAATTGTAAATAGAATCTTTGCTCTTAGCTCTGGGATCTGAAAAACTTTCTGTAGCTCTTTGAACATCTTCTACCTCGATTTAGTAAGCGCTCTTAATCTCTAAACAATTTCAATAGCAATTTTTGCTTTTTGTAGCTTTTCTTGCGCTGCTGAAGAGACGGCTTTTACTTCAATTTTAACTTTTTTATTCAATTCCCCATCCCCTAAAATTTTTATTCCACGGCTTTTGCCACGAAAGAAACCCTTTTCAGCGAGTGTTTGAGCATTTACAGTTTCACCGTCACTATACATTTCATTAAGTTGACCTAGATTGACAGTTTCATATTTATTGCTGAATCGTGCGTTACTAAAGCCTCGAATAGGTAGCTTCATAAACAGACGAAACTGGCCACCTTCGTAGCCTAGGCGCCTTTTATACCCAGAACGAGAGCCTGCTCCTTTTTCACCCCGGCCGCAAGTTTTGCCTAGTCCAGAGCCAATTCCTCTACCCACACGTCTACGTTTTTTTCTTTCTCGCGATACATCTTGTAATTTATTGAGTGATGTCATCCTTGGCCTCTCATCTGTTTAATTTGCTCACGTTTTTTCAAGTGGGACAAAGCTTTGAAGGTTGCACGTACCTGATTGATTGGGTTATTAGAACCAACACTTTTTGCCATCACATCTTTAAGACCTGCTAATTCAAGTACAGCTCGTACTTTAGATCCAGCAATAACTCCTGAACCAGCCGGCGCAGGCTTAAGTAAAATAGCAGCGCCATCCCAGTTGACCAAAACCTCGTGAGGCACTGAAGTCCCTTCACTAGCAAAGGTTATCATGTTCTTGCGAGCAGACTCTCCACCTTTACGAATAGCATCAGTTAACTCATTGGCTTTAGCAAAGCCATAACCAATGCGGCCTTTTCCATCGCCCACTAGAATTAAAGCTGAGAAGCTAAACTTGCGTCCACCTTTTACTACTTTGGAGCAGCGGTTAATATAAAGAACTTTCTCGTTAAATTCAGAATTAGTTCTTTCTTTTTTGGGATTGTCATTACTTTTTGCCATTAGGTCTATCCTAAATTTTTTCCAAATAGTTTTTAGAATTGAAGCCCAGCTGATCTTGCTGCTTCAGCAAGGGCGGCTAAAATTCCGTGATACTTGAATGGTCCTCTATCGAAGACGATTTCTTTTATATTATTTTTTTGTGCAATTTGCGCAATTTTCTCACCAAGTTTAGCAGCTGAAAGTTTATTTTTCCTAGCGAATTCAGTATTCTTAAATTCATTTGAAAAAGTTGCAGCACTACCGATGGTAACATGATTATCATCATCAATAAGTTGCACTTGAATATGCTTATTTGTTTTCACTACACATAAGCGTGGCTTCTCACTTGTGCCATGAATCTTTTTACGTACTCTTAAAGCGCGCTTAATGCGTAATTTATGTCTTTTTTTGGTTATATTAATCATACGATCCTCATTGAGCCTTTCTACCTAGCAATTATTTTTTCGCAGAAGCCGACTTACCAGCTTTTTTACGGACATACTCGCCTGCATAACGAATACCTTTACCTTGATAGGGTTCCGGAGGCCTGATCGCACGAACCTGTGCAGCAAACTGTCCAATTTGTTGAGGGTCAGAACCTGAAATTACAATCGTCGTATTTTTCTCTACTGCTACTTGCAAACCCTCAGGTATTGTCAACTTAGTAGGATGTGAATAACCAACTTGTAAATCTAATAATTGACCTTGCACTACCGCTCGGTAACCTACGCCGATCATTTCTAACTTTTTAGTAAAACCTTGCGATAAGCCTACCACCATGTTATTGATAAGGGATCGATAGAGCCCATGGTAATTACTCATTTTTTCATACCCCGAGGCCAAATTAACTTGAAGATGATCGTTTTCAATGACCAGCTCAATGCCAGAGATGATTTCGCGGGTCAGAGTTCCTTTAGGGCCTTTAACAGTTAGGGTAGAATCTTCAAGCTTAACTTCTATACCTTTTATCAAGGGAATGGGTGCTTTTCCTTTACGAGACATTTATAAACTCCTTCTAATGGGCAAACTATACCTAAATATTACCATACCAGGCAGAGCAATTCGCCACCGATATGTCTTTTACGAGCTTCGTTACCTGCCATTAATCCTTGCGAAGTAGACACAATAGAAAGACCTAACCCACCATAAAAGTGTGGAATATCTTCATGTCCAACATATTTTCGTAGACCTGGCTTTGATACTCTTTTTAGTCCTTGGATAACAGGCTGTCGACCTTCAACATATTTGAGGAAGAGTCTGATAGTTCCACGGTGATTTTGGTCTTTATTTACTAAATAATTTTCGATAAAGCCATATAATTTTAGAATCTCCGCAAGGTTTTCTTTAAGCTTGCTCCAGCTAACATCAACATAACGATGTTCTGCTTTGGCAGCATTTCGAATCCTTGTGAGGAAATCGGCTACGGGATCACTAGGTATTGCCATGATTTCATCTCCTATCTTAAGCTATTACCGAGACCGGCAGGTTATTAAAAGGGAGTCCAAGCAGACGGAGGAGCTCTACACACTCAGCATCTGTTTCGGCGCTTGTAACAAAGGTGATGTGCATCCCTTGTGTACGTTTAACTTCGTCAAGATTAATTTCAGGAAAAACCTGCTGATCATCAAGTCCTAATGTATAGTTGCCTTGCCCATCACATTTGGTAGGAAAGCCCCTAAAGTCACGTATACGTGGGCTGACGATGTTGGATAAACGATCAAGAAAATCATACATTCTTTCTCCACGTAATGTGACCTTAATACCTATTGGTTGGCCTTCACGCAGTTTAAAGTTTGAAATAGCTTTTTTCGCTTTAGTAATTACCGGCTTTTGTCCAGACAACAGGGTCAACTCATTAACACAAGCTTGAATAGCATTTTTATCTTTTGAAGGTTCAGCGATACCCATATTGACCACGATTTTTTTCAAACCAGGGATGTTCATCGGGTTTGTATACCCGAACTTCTCTTGTAGCGCAGGCTTAACCTTTTCTAGATAATTTTTCTTTAACCTAGACATTATAACTTTCAACTCTTTTTAGATTTTGTTTTTTTAACAACACGATGAACAACATGCTTGTCATCTTGCTTGTAAACCCATTCCTTATGGCCTTCATCACTTTTTTGAGCCTTAAGTTTAACAGGGTTATCTTCAGTATTTAACACTTTTAAATTAGAGATATGAATACCTTTCTCTAGTTCAATGATACCACCATGGGGATGAGCTTCACTTTTTTTAACGTGCTTTTTGCGCAGATTAAGCCCTTGCACCACGAGTTTATCACCCAAACGTGCAATCACTTCACCCTTTTGTCCTTTAAAGTTGCCCGCGATAGCGATCACTTTATCGCCTTTACGGATTGCTTTATGTGTTTTAACTTTAGTCATGTACTAGCCCTTTTATTAAATCACTTCTGGTGCCAGTGAGGCAATTTTGAGAAAATCTCTATCGCGTACTTCACGAGCTACGGGTCCAAAAATACGTGTACCACGTGGATTGTTTTTGTCATCGATCAATACACAAGCATTCGTGTCGAATTTCAAAACTGTTCCATCATCTCTTTTAATAGGTGCAGCTGTTCTGACAATCACTGCTTTGACCACATCGCCTTTTTTGGCTCCGCCTTCTGGTTCAGCTTCTTGTACTGAGCAAACGATAATGTCACCTACATGCGCATAACGGCGTTTAGAACCACCCAATACTTTAAAGCATTTGACGCGCTTTGCACCTGAATTGTCGGCTACTTTGAGCTGCGTTTCTTGTTGAATCATACGTTGCTAACTCCAAATATATTATGCAATTTGCTAGGCGACAACACGCCATCTTTTTAATTTTGATAGTGGCCTTGTCTCCACAATAGTAACCTGTTCGCCTATTTCATAAGGCCGTCCTTCATTATGGGCAAAGACTTTCTTATTTCTTTTAGTCACTTTGCCATATACAGGA
The DNA here is from genome assembly GCF_011087585.1 of Neochlamydia sp. AcF84. NCBI lineage: Bacteria > Pseudomonadati > Chlamydiota > Chlamydiia > Parachlamydiales > Parachlamydiaceae > Neochlamydia > Neochlamydia sp. AcF84. Next base: position 5,481 of record NZ_VJOT01000021.1, on the reverse strand, counting down.
TCTCGCAGCCTTCTTTCAATCTTGACTACTAAAGTCTTAGCCATTTTATTAGAGACTACAATACCTTTTTTTTCTTTACGATTTCCTCTTTCGTCCATCTTCTAACCTCAAAGTTGGTATATTATTTATGCTAACCGCTTTTTTTCGTTGATGACAGTCAGCAAGAGGGCAATTTCCCTTTTCTTATGGCGTACTAAATGAGGCTTTTCTACTTTGTTAGATTGCTTCATTTCATTTATAAGGTTAAAAAGATCTCTACGTGCATCCTTACAATTGGCTTCTAAATCTTCTAACGATTGGTCTCTAAAATCTTTAGCTTTTTTCATTCTACTACCTTATACTTGTTCAACACGTTCGACAAATCGTGTCTTTAGTCCAATTTTAGCTGCAGCACGTCTCAATGCATGTTGAGCTTCTTCTTTTGAAACGTTACCCACTTCAAACAGTATTCTACCTGGTTTGATAACCGCTACCCAATGGTCAAGTCCCCCTTTACCTTTACCCATACGCACTTCTTGGGGCTTTTTAGTAACAGGCTTATCCGGAAAAATTCTTATCCAAACTTTTCCTTTACGCTGGAAATAGCGGTTAATAGCCACACGGCATGCTTCAATTTGCTGATTAGTGAGCCAACCGCGCTCAAGAGCTTGTATACCAAACTCACCAAAGTGAACGAAAGTCGCTCCTTTACTCAAACCTGAGCAGGAACCTTTCATTGTTTTGCGGTGTTTTGTTTTCTTAGGCATTAAAGGCATTACTGTTGGCCCTCCTTCACTTGATTATCTTCACCACGGTAAATCCAGACTTTCACTCCAATACTACCATAAGTTGTTTCTGCACGTCCCATGGCATAATCAATATCAGCCCGGAGTGTATGTAAAGGAGTACTCCCCTCTTTATACCATTCTGTCCGTGCAATTTCTGCTCCCCCTATACGGCCAGAACATTGCACTTTAATTCCTAGAGCACCAGCTTCAATGCTAGATTGCATCGCTTTTTTCATTGCACGCCTAAAGGGAATTCGTCTTTCTAATTGCTTTGCAATAGCATCGGCTACAATTTTTGCATCAAGATCAGGTCTTTTAATTTCTTCTACTTCAATCCAGACTTCTTTACCTGTAAGTTTAAAGAGTTCTCCGCGTAATCCTTCAATTTCAGAACCTTTTTTACCAATAACCATCCCTGGACGGGCTGTGCAAATAGTCACTTCGATTTTTTCGCTCATGCGTCGAATTTTTATTTGCGAAGTACCTTGACACTGAGGTTTTTTCATTAAATACTCTCGAATTTTCTTATCTTCGACGAGTAAAGTACCAAATTCTTGCTTATTCGCATACCACTTTGAACGCCATTTTTTATTCCGAATAAGGCGGAATCCTATTGGATTAGTTTTTTGTCCCATTCCTTACTCCTTTCCTGAACTGACTATAATAGTAAAGTGACTTGTTCTTTTTAAAATCGGATGGCGGCCACCCTTATTTTTGGGCTTTGCACGTTTAAGTCTTGGCCCTTCATCAATACGTACTTCTAATACTTTAAGATCTTCGCGGCGTAGATCTAGCTGCGTTTCAGCATTAGCAACAGCGCTATCTAAGGTTTTTTTTAAGAGACGCCCTGCTTTTAAATTGCTATACAATAATTGGAGGTTAGCTTGTGGAACAGGCAGCCCTCGTATTAACCCTGCGGCAAGCCGTGCTTTACGGGGGCTAATTCTAATATACTTGCTTATTGCTTTTGCCCTATTCATTTTGATTGTGCCTCTGCTTTCTTAATTGGATGGCCTTTGAAATTACGGGTAGGAGAAAATTCACCCAGACGATGTCCAACCATATTTTCCGAGACAAAGACAGAAATGAATTTTTTGCCGTTATGCACTTCAAAAGTGTGTCCGATCATTTCAGGAATGATCATCGATCGTCTTGACCATGTTTTAATTGGCGTTTTGCCCCCTTTACCATTCATATCTTCAACTTTCTTATGAAGATGGTGATCAATAAAAGGTCCTTTCTTGAGTGATCTTGCCATACTTATTTTTTCCTTCGATCTTTAACAATAAACTTGTTCGATTTCTTTTGAGATCTAGTTCGAAGCCCTCGTGTATACAGCGCCCATGGTGTTTGTGGGATGTTACCCTTATGCTTTCCTTCACCACCACCGTGCGGGTGGTCGACAGGGTTCATCGCAGTTCCGCGAACGGTTGGGCGAATCCCCTTCCATCGCATACGGCCAGCTTTACCTTCTACACGCAAATTATGCTCCGAATTGGAGACCATTCCAAAAGCTGCACGGCAATTTTCACTCACCATACGCACTTCACCTGAAGGCATTCTAATTGTTGCATATCCGCCACTTCTGGCCATCAACTGAGCAGAAAGACCAGCAGAACGAACCATTTTAGCTCCTCTACCGGGAATCATTTCTATAGCATGGATAGTAGAACCCAAAGGCATAAATTTTAACTTCATGCAGCATCCTACACTAAAAGGAGGCTCATCGCTTGTCTGCACTACATCTCCATCTTTCAAACCATGAGGAGCCAAAATATAGCGTTTTTCACCGTCAGAGTAATTAAGCAGTGCTATATAAGCCGATCTGTTAGGATCATATTCTATAGAAGCTACGCGAGCTGGTATATTTTCCTTATCTCTTTTGAAATCAATTATTCTGTAATGACGCTTATGCCCACCACCTTTATGACGACAGGTAATATGCCCATTGTTATTACGTCCATTCGTTCTTTTTTTAGGCAGCATCAGCGACTTCGTAGGCTTTACCTTAGCACGGCTACCTTCTTTGGCACGAGTGAGCGTTTCATTGATTGGAAGGATTAATTGACGTGTACCCGCCGTTATGGGACGATATTTTTTTAACATAACTCTCTTCGCCTCTTATTTATACGTTATCAAGGCTATCGCCTTTTTGCAGGGTAACCATAGCTTTTTTAAAACCAGGCTTCATGCCTGAACGACCACGAACACGTCTTGCTTTAGGCTTAACGTTAATTGTATTGACAGCTACTACTTTAACATTTCTGTCGCTGTAAATCTCTTCAATGGCATTAGCAATGTCAGTTTTATTTGCTTTGCGATCGACTACGAATACATACTTCGGGGATTCGCAACGCTTCAGTGAGGGATTACTACTGGCATTTTTAAGCTCTTTCAATACCAAGGCTTTCTCGGTAACATATTGATGTTTCACAACTTGGTAAGGATTTTTTTTTGACATTACTCTATTCCTTTCATCTATAACTTGGTGTTATTCCTTATCTATCAAGGACAAAGCCACTCAACCAATTCAATTAGGGCAGGTTCCGTCACTACTATATCTTTAGCAACTAGAACATCATAACCACTAATGTTAGTGGCTAGTGAAAACGAAACTTTTGGTAGATTGCGCACGCTTTTAATAAAATTATCATGTTGATCATGATGTATGGATACGCGCTTTGTTTCCTCTTCAGTCTTAACTTCTGCATAATGAGCTTCACCTAAAAACATTACCCTATTATTTGCTAAGCCTGTGACCTCTAAAAAGTCAGCCATAACTTTAGTTTTAGGTTCATTAAGAACAGATTCTGTAAGAACATGTAAACGATTTGCAGCAATTTTTTCAGCAAGCAAACAGCGAATTGCAGCTTTTCGTTCTTTTTTATTAATACGAACATGCTGATCAAATTTAGGCCTTGGCCCAAAAACACGACCGCCCCCTTTATACTGAGGAGCTGAAAGCATCCCCTGACGAGCACGCCCTCCACCTTTCTGCGGATGAGGCTTTTTTGTTGAGTGATTGACCTCAGAACGGGTCTTAGTATTTGCCGACCATTGGCGAGCATTGGCTCTGATAGCGACGATATAATCTTTAATCATCTGCCCATGCGCTTCAGCATTAGCTAATCTTTCATCAACTATCACTTGGCCAATTTCCTGACCTTTTAAATTATATTTTTTCAGTGTTGCCACAAGATAACTCCAGAAATTTTTTACTAGCTAGCTTTTTTTAAGCTTGTTTTTTTCACCGATGGGGCAATATAGACCAATCCATGCGTAGGACCTGGCACAGCACCCTTTACGATAATCACCTGTTCTGCAGGCTTTACCATGACCACTTCTAAATTTTGAATGGTGACAGTTTCACAACCCATATGACTAGGACGTGGGCTATTAGGAAGCGAACGACCTGGTGTTGAGCGCATACCTGTAGATCCAGCATGACGATGAAATCCCGAACCGTGTGAAGCAGGCCCCCCAGAGTAATTATACTTTTTCATTGTACCTTGATAACCTTTACCCTTTGAAACTGCTGTGGCATCAACGAATTTTACATCAGCAAAAAGGTCTATCGCTAACTCTTGACCTACTTGATATTGTTCAATGTTATCAACCTTTGCTTCCGAAAGGTTTTTACGTGGAGATACAGATGCTTTACTGTAATGTCCGCGCAAAGGTTTGGATAGACGATTCGCCATCGTTCGCTGGTCTTTAACATGAATTTTATCAAAACCAATCTGAATAGCATTATAACCATCAATCTCTTTCTTCTTGATCTGGACAATAGCATTTGGTTGCACTTCAATAACCGTACCCACAATACTATTTCCATTCTCATCAAAAAGCTGGATCATTCCACGCTTTTTGCCCATCAGTTTAGGCGCCATATGAAAATCCTTAACCCACTATCTTGAGTATTTGAGCAATCATTTTTTTATATTACAATCTAAGAAATGAATACCTGTATAACTAGTGATAAGCTGCGTGCGAAGCACGTTCTTAACAGCGCTAAACAAGTGAAAACATTTTTGGCAGCTTATTAAATTTTCATCTAATAAAATTGCTTAAATGAAAAGACTATCAAAGTGGAGTATTTTTCTCAACAGATATTTAAAAAAAATTACTCTATAGATTTACATTCCCCTTTACAGTTACCCTTTAAGAGCTTTTCTTTGATCAATACTTTGATAATTTCTCCATCTTTTAGCTTTCTTTTTCTTTTTAGCCGCCCTACATCTGCTTTTTCTAGTGGTTCAATTAGCTTAATCAGCTCCTCCATTAAAGTTCCTTTAAGAATAGTTAACGGGCCTGTTTTCCTAGCAGCCCCTTCTACTTTCACTGTAATATATTCTTTGTAAGGCACTTTGATTAATTGGCTGTTTTTGACTTTTTTATTTAAAGAAATCTTACCTAAATCCGCCTCAAGAAGAACTTTAGCTTGCTCTAACACATTTGCTAAAGTAGCTGTTTTTTCAACATTATATAAGCCCGGGAGCTCAACAGCTCCTTCTACACGTACAGTCTGAAGCCTATTATATAAATGATGGGGTTCAGAATATTTTCTAGAAGATAAAAACCAATGCTTATGAGTAAGGCAGGTCAATACAATCATAAATAAGGACACTTGTCATTAACTGGCATTTAACCTAATCTTTTTTCTGATTAATATTTTTTATCAACACCTTCATTTATTGTTATCTGGGTTCTTGTT
>NZ_VJOT01000020.1 GCF_011087585.1 Neochlamydia sp. AcF84 | reverse complement strand
TGAGAGTTGCATACTACTCAATATATGATTAAGTAAATATAAACTCTAGAAATTATTTTATTTATCACAAAGTAATTGATAACCCCCGTGACCGCTTACGTCTTTCTACTTAACGATAAAGGCTTTATAAAGTAGGGGATTGCATAAGAAGTAGCTTAAAAGCATATAATTAGAAGAGCTTCTTGCCGCTTCTGACTGCCTATGCATACTAGAGCTACTCATGGACTACCCTCGAAACGAAAAATTTAAAAGATAAGATGCAAATATTCTTTAAACAGCCGAAAGATGCATATTGGTTTTTAATTTAGCAAGCTCTCCAGTTAGCTTAAAAAGCAACCGATATTTCTTGATCTTTTTAAATAAAGCCTAGGATTTAATGAATATCCATTAAGCTAGGGTTTAGGAAAGCTAAAGATTCAAATCTATATCCTGCGCTTAATGTAGTGTTTGGTTTTTTCTATAAAACCCTCCCAATGAATTTTTCCTTCAACAATTCTTAAAGTCATCTTTAACCAACCGATTGGCTGGCCAGCTAGAGCTAATTCATCAAGTTTTACCCTATCTTTCTCCGTGCATAAGATCCACTCCGCTCCCTTTGCCTTAGCTCTTTCACAAAATTGGATTAAGCTTTCAGTAGTAAAAGTTAAATGATCTAGCATAAATTCGGTATCCACAGGCTCTGCTCCTAATTGCTTCACAGTTTGATAAAAATAATCAGGATGAGCGATTGCACAAAAGATTCCGACCTTTTTTCCTACTAGCTCCGCTAACGGCTGTCCCTGTAAATCCAATACCTCTGCAACTTCCATTTTCGTGGCTATTAAAGGAGCTTCTGAGAACTTACGAATCTCTTTTGCTATTAACTGAAGCTGCTCTTTATCTTGTAGATGATTAAGAACAATCAAATCTGCACGGGAAAGAGAAGAAACAGCTTCGCGCAGGAAGCCACGGGGTAGAAAGTACCCCTGGCCAAAAGGATCTAAAGCATTAATGACTACAATCTCATAATCGCGAGCTAATTTACGATGCTGCATACCATCATCTAGTAGAATTAGCTGGGCTCCTGCCCTAACCGCCATTCTGGAGGATTGCTGACGGTTTTTACCAACAATGATATGAGCTTTTGGTAAATTCTGAGCTAAAAGGTAAGGTTCATCCCCACAATAAGCTGCAGGATGTACAGGTCCGTTGCCATAACTTAAAATCACAGGTAAAGGAAGATGCTCGGCTTTAGAACGATAACCTCGCGATAAAATAGCAATAGTAAAATCATTGGAAAAAGCTTGTGCCACCATCAAGGTAACGGGGGTCTTACCAGTCCCTCCCACCACAATATTGCCAATGCTAATTACCACGGGCACAGGAGCATGATACTGCTTACAACAACCTTGATCAAACGCCCAATTGCGGCCAGCTATGATCAGTTGGTAAATCCAGCTAAGAAATCTAAGTAAAGTTTTAGCTATAAAAGCCAAAGCCCCTTGCTTTTTACCTTGAATAAGATCAACCAAATAGCGCTCTAGCTTTTTTAACATACAAGTTTAAATCATAAATTATAGGGTTATGAAGAGCCAATACTTTTATTTACCTAAAGCGGATGCTGAAGAATAAAAAAGCCTATTTTCTACCAATTCAATGATGATATGGATAGCTGCCATGTGTGCCTCTTGAATTCTATCAGAGGTTTCAAATCCATCAATAATTATTTCTAAATCTGCAATACCTTTTAACCGCCCGCCGGTCTTTCCTAAGAAGGCGATTATTTGCATTTGATAGAGGCGAGCTGCTTCAAAAGCTTTAACAATATTCAAAGAATTTCCGCTAGTGGTCAAGCCAACAAATATATCGCCAGGCTTTCCCAACGCCTCTATCCCCCGAGAAAAAATATTTTCATAACCTAAATCATTTCCCACGCAAGTAAGATGACCAGGCTCTGACAAAACAAGAGCTGGCAAAGCAGGTCGTGTCTGCCGAAAAACTCCTGTAAGCTCCTCTGCAAAATGTGCGGCATCACATAAACTACCACCATTTCCGGCAATAATCAGTTTATTTCCCCGACTAAAGCACTCGGCAATCAAAGAAGCTGCCTGCTGCAGGAAAGCTTGATTATGAGGTAATAAAAGCTTTTCAACTGCCTGGATGCTTTGCCGGATGGCCGTAAGGACCTTAGAATTAGACATTATTTTTCTCAATTTTTAATAACATTCATCAAATGCTAGCAAGCTTGCCTATTTCAAATCAAGAAAGGAAAAAGTAGCTCTGCAGCTGCTGTAAATGAAAATTTTAATATCATAACAATCTGAGGAAAGTTGATTCTTAAGCAAAGGTTTTCTCGACGCTTGTTGCTGCCTATTGTTTTTATATTAAATCACACCTGTAAAATCAGCGGGTTTAACTTTCATTTTAAAATTTTTATATCAATAAGCCTCAGAAGTTATTAGCCGTGTATATATGCTATCGACAAATTAGGGAACAAGAAAGGTGGCAAAAAATTTCACGAAGCATTTTTTAGAAGAGCTAAATTGAATAAAGAAAAGGTTTAGCGCTCCCCAGAATGAAGAGTTCAGGCTTCCCAGGCAAGACTTGTTATGTTTTTTAAGATAAATTTCCTTAGGCTATTTGTAAGATTCTAAGTAAGCCCTCATTTGAAGAATCAGGATCGAAGAAGAAAATCATTCGACCAAATTAACCTCTATTGAACCATGCCATGGTATCAGCAAATAGGGAGACATCCTTGGCTCAAAAATCTTAAGTTTGTATACCGGCTCCTCTAAAACCTGCCCCGCTCTACTTACAAAGTGACACTATAAAGTAAAGGATGGGATTACATAAGAAGCAGCTTAAAAACATGTAAATAAGGCTTCTTGGTCGGTAGGATTGCACTTTCATTAACACTATTTAAGATAAAATAATCATAAGATAGCTTTAGCAATTGCAATAACCACATGCATGGCAATATCCACAAGGCGTTTCATCTTTAAAGTTTAAAAGGATATGCGAACTATTTTTGCTCAATATCGTAGATATAACGTCCATAATTAGGCAAATTAAACCTCCAAGGATAGGAATACTTTCACAAACTCCTCTTGCAATCCATTTAAAGCTTCGGATAGTTAGCGAATGTAAGTGTATAGTATTAAAAAAACGATACTCTTGGATCCCTTTATAAACTCGAAAAATCCCCATAGCAGTCCCAATAATAGGGATATAGCCTAAAACTTTAGAGGATCGTTTAGTAGTAAAACTCATTGGAAGCTTAGCGCCCGAAGGTAACAACTGGATCAGCTTGATTAAGGAGTAGCTTTCGGATTTCCAAGCAAACGGACACTCTATTTCTGACATTAAAGGCATGGGTTTTATCTCGGAGAACAGTGGGGATATTAGCTCTGTCTTCACTATTGGCTCTGTCTTTGGTAACAATGAAGATATTAGCTCTACCTTCGGCAAGGATTGAGTTATTGATGCTGTCTTTGTTAACAGTTGGGATATTAGCTCTGCATTCACTATCGGCTCTGTCTCCGGTAACAATGAAGATATCAGCTGTACCTTCGGCAAGGGTTGAGCTATTGATGCTGTCTCTGTTAACAGTTGGGATATTAGCTCTGCATTCGGTAAGCTTTGGGATATCAATTCTGCCTTTGGAAACGTTTGAAATACTAGGGGCCTATTTGCTAATGTTTGAGCCATTGGCTCTGTTATTGGTAACGTTTGAAATATCGGTTGTGTTGAGAAAATTGACATTTAATTACCTTAGTTAACCTTATTGAATAAATAATAACTATATCTACCACAAATAGTAATAGCCAGCAATTTAATTTTCAAGCCAAACAAAATATTTATTAAAATCTCTTAAAGATGTATTAGTGCTAGCACCTGTGTTTTATCCTCTGTAGGGGGCTCTAACGCAGAAGAGAAGATAGGCTCTCCCCCTCCCATCCTTCCTCTACAATTGCTTTTTTTCCATTAACCTCCTTGTAAATCCCTAGATTATATGTTGTAAAAGAAGATGCCTTTGTAAGTTAATGTGAATGATATCACCGTAAGAGCTTGTCCAAAGGCCACTATTCATGCTAAAAAGGCAATCAATTAATTTAGTTGTGGAAATGGCTGGCTATAAAATGCTATTCGAAAATAAAAGCATGCTAAAAAGAAAAAGCTATTCATCCATTTTTTTGAGAATAGATACACAAAAATTAGGTTTATGATAACCTTCGCTTAAATTCACAAAGGTATCCAATGATCGGAATTTTTTTTTCTGCACTCGCCGCCCTCTTTATACTTTTTGCTCCTTTTACGCCAGTTAGCCTGCCAAATGAAAATTTACTAGGCTGCCTCTTATTGATCATAGGAACGGCTTTCTTTGTCCTCTTTTGTTTGACAATGGCAGGCAGTTTAATACCTCTGCAAGAAGCTGGGCAAAATTCCACCCCCTATTTATTAAGCTTATTTAAGAAAGATAAATACCTTTTAGGTATTTATAGCTGGATAGTGCTCTTCGCTCTGTTAAGCTACATGCTTGCCTTAGATACCCTCTGGCTAAACTATCTGCAAAAGAGCCACCGATTAGCTCTCTCGGTTTTTAGCTTAGGAATCACCCTAGATATTTATTATACGCTTTTAAAAAGACTCATCACTTATTTAAATCCTTTGGAACAGGTGGTTTTATTCACCCAAATAGCCAAAGAAAGCATCCAAAATGATAGAAAATCAGAGCTTTGCGAAGCTGTGGAGGCACTTACCGAAACAGCTTTAATATCTACTCATAAAATGAATGCAACTGTTTGCAACCATGCTTTACAAGCCATGCCAAACATTATAAGAAACTTCCTATCTTCCTCTAAAAGGATAGCACATATGGCTACCGATAGTCGGGAGAAAAATTCAGATATGCACGATAAAACTAGCTATATATTGTATTATATCTTTGAACGTATCTCACTTATTAATGAAAAAGTTTTGGCAAAAAAGCTTGAGCAAGTAGCTGCTACCTTAGTAACAGTATGGGGAAAAATAATTCTTCATTGTGCAAGATTTGATTTAACCTTGGCCAGCTATCCTCTCCGCCTTCTAAGCTGCCATGCGAAGGCAGCGATAAACCAGGGCTTACCTGATATTGGTGTTAGAGCCAGCCTGACCCTTCTAGAAATAAGTAGGACTATCTTAGAAGAGATTGAATACACCTCTTTGGATTTAAAAGATCCCTTTTTTAGCCTTATCAATGGATTGGAAGAAATTACTCAATCTACTTTCCTTCAAGATAAAAGCATTAACGTGAAGATTCTTATGCAGCCTTTTCAAGATTTGAAAGATTTATTTAAAAATCCTAAAGTAGCCACCCACCAAGATACCTCTCTTATTATAAAAAACATTGACCGCGTGTTAGGAGAATATGAAGCATTAGAGCTCGTCATGAAAACCATTCCGCCACTTCCAGACATTTCAGGAGAGAAAAGTAAAATTTAAGATTTTAGGTTTATCTAGGTACCCTTCCGCCCATCTTGTCTGCAATCTATAGTTTTTTCTTCTTAAAGCTGATTATGCTGCTTGGTTACAAAAGCTTAAGCATCTCTTCGGGCAAGGTTGCATGTAGGGTAATAGACCTTCCTAAAGTAGGATGAGGAAACATTAACTCCGCGTGATGTAAAGCAATACCTGGAGAAAAACAAGGCTTTTGACTTCCATACTTAGCATCCCCTACAATAGGTTTTCCGATGGCAGCTAGCTGAGCACGAATTTGATGGTAGCGGCCCGTCTCCAAAACAACCTCCACTAAAGAAGCCTGGTTAGTATGCTTAAGAACTTGATAATGTAAGCGACATAATTTTGCACCAAGTCTATTGCTCGAAACTACTAGACTTTGATAGTCATCATGCAAAAGGTAATGCTCTAAAGTATCTACCGGCTTTTCAGGAAGGCCTTCGACAATTGCCAAATATACTTTGCGAAATTGTTGCTGGCGTAGTGCAGCATTTAAGCGGCTAAGAGCTTTACTCGTGCGTGCAAAAACTACAATGCCGCTTACAGATTTATCTAAACGATGGACAGCTTCTAAAAATATATTGCCCGGCTTATTATAAGTTTTTTTAAGCCAGACTTTACAAATGTCTTCTAAATTTTTTTGCTGAGTACCACTAGGTTGCGTTAAAATTCCTGCAGGCTTGCAAACAACAAAAAGATGATTATCTTCATAAAGAATTTGGGGGTCCATATGACTTACCCTTGTCGTTGACGTAAAGCTTCATATAAAAGTAAGGTAGTGGCCATAGCTACATTCAGAGAATCGGCTACCCCAAGCATAGGAATTTTTACCTGGATATTAGCCTGCTGCATCCACGCCTCTGATAGACCTAGCTGCTCGGTGCCAACAGCAATAGCTACCGGTTGTTTTAAGTCGGCTTGTGTATATTCTAACTTAGCGCTAGGAGTAGCAGCAACAATAGAGATGTTATGCTTTTTTAACCAATGAATGGTTTCATGGCCTTTGCTTTCTATCACGGGGACAGTAAACAAAGTCCCTACGCTAGCACGTACTACATTAGGATTATAAATATCTGTACATTTATCGCAAACAATCAAGGCATCGAGATGAACAGCATCGGATGAACGTAAAATGGTACCTAGATTACCAGGCTTTTCAATAGCTTCTGCCACCACTAAAAGAGGAGAATGAGCATTTTTTTTAATCAAGCTTGATAACTGATCTAGCCCTCGCCGCTGTTGAGCAGCGATAGCAATTAATCCGTCGGGACGATCACGATACGACATTTTCCGAAAAATATTTTCCCAGCAATGAAAAAGCTGAGCTCCTTTACTACTTAAAGAGTCGATCAAAGGCTTTTCATTTTCTCCTAAAAACAGTTCCTGGCAATAAAAAAGACTATCAATTTTATATCCCGCTTCATGAGCACGTAAAATTTCTCGATATCCCTCAATAATGAATTGCGCGGACTTATCACGTACCCGGCGCTCACGAAGGCCAATCACTTGCTTAACACGAGCGTTTTGTAAGCTGGTTAACGTAAGGACTTTACTCTGCATATTGCCACCTTGCAAAAGTTCCACTAGGAATAGGAAAGGTTTCGGCACAGCCTTCTAATAACATCTCTCCTTCATCAATCGTTCCGGAAAGTCCTTCTAAGTTTTGTTGGAGAAGATGCTTCATAACTAAAGGAGAAAAGCCGGGAGTATGGCAAGAGAACAAGATGAACAAGGGTTTGGGGGTGAGCAGCTCTCGGCAACTTCTTAAGAGCTTGTTGATTTCCTCCTCAATTTTAAAAACCTCTCCATTAACCCCCCTGCCGAAGCTAGGAGGATCGAGAATAATGGCATCATAGCGGGACCCGCGTCTTAATTCCCGTCCCAAAAACTTGAAAACATCATCAATAATCCAACGAATAGGAGTCTTTTCAAGTTGATTTAAAGCAGCATTTTCACGGGCCCAGGCTACCATTCCTTTGGAAGCATCTAAATGGCACACTTCTGCTCCAGCCTGCGCAGCTGCAAGAGTTGAGCCACCTGAGTAGGCAAATAAATTTAACACACGCTTACCTTTAATACCCCTGCTTTGAATCCACTTCCAAAAAGCTTTTTGCTCAGGAAAAATCCCTAGATGGCCAAAATCTGTTGGAGAGATTTTGAAAACTATATCTGCAACTTTGATCTGCCACACATCTGGGAGCTTTTCTTTCCGAAAAGTCCATTTGTTTTGTCCTTCTCGAGAAAAAAAAGCATGGGCATTATCCCAGCTTTCTTGAGAAAGACGTGGCTCCCATACTGCTTGTGAGCATGGCCTTGATATTGTATAAGGACCAAATTGTTCTAATTTGTAACCGTTTCCACTATCTATTAAATAATAAGTATTCATGCAATTTTTCATAGGTGCTAATATACACTATCAAGCAATAAATTATCTATAGTAGCCTCTACTTTTTATCGGTTTAAAAAGCTTCTTTTTTCATTGATCGTTACCCCTCTGCCAGCTTAAGAAAGCTTATTTTAAGCGCTGGCTATTTAGCAAAAGACCTTCTCAGCCTAGCCTTTAAAAAGCTGGCTTTTATCCGGCTTTTTTATTCAGGGGATTTTCGTAGGGGAAGGAAGTTGGACCTGCAAACCTCTGCTTTCTAGCTGGGGATGTTGATTGATCCAGGAAAAACATTCTTTTCCTATGCGCATAGGCACGTTTATCAATTTTTCTTTAACTAAGAAAGGGGTGGGGACCGTATATTTTCTTTGCCATTGTTGAATCAATCGAAACAAAGCTGTATTAGTATAAGCCTCTCCTACTTTATAGATGGCATGTGTTTGAGGATCTTGATAAAGTTGGGGATATGAAAACTGCAGCCCCCATGAAACCGGCTCTTTTCCTAACACCATCGAACGGAATTTATTATCAGCTACCGAATAATCGAGGGTATGCAGCTGCAGCTGCACGACTGGCTTTGCAATGCGTATGAGCTGGCGATCGTTGCCTATTGACAAAGCATATAAATAATCTGCAGAAAAAGTCAGCACAGAAGTAAAGAAGGAACGAAAGTGCTCCATTTCATGAGTTTGCCTACTTTTAAGTAAGTGAAGGTAATGATTATAAGTAGACAGAAAAACTTCATGAGAAATTTGTCCTTCTCCACTTTTTTCTACCCTTCCTATGGAAAAAATTTTAAAATTTCCTAGAGCCTGAAAAAGAGCCTGCATTTCAGCTTCCTCAATCAGCATAGCTACAGAAAGCCATTTAGAGGCTTGATAAGGCTCAGGACTAGATTTTACACTAAGCATAGCATCAGGTTATAGGGTGGATTTTTTCTCTTTCAAAAAGTGAGCTAATTAATAGCCAGGCTACGCCTACTGTAATGCAGGAGTCGGCTACGTTAAAGACAGGAAAATCATACCCCCAGAAAACGAAATGAAACATATCTATCACATGCCCATAGACAAAGGTATCGATAACATTTCCTGCCGCCCCTACGACAATTAATAGAAGAGGTAGCCGCCAGCTTTTATTTCGATTATAAAAAAGAGAATAACCTATCAATCCCCCAATCATGAAGAGGCGCAAGACTAGCAAAAAGTCCTTTAGCTCAGCAAACATTCCCCAGGCAGCGCCATGGTTAATGGCATGAGTGATAGAAAATTCAATTCCTAGGAAGTCTTTAAATAGTCCTATTCCTCCATAAGGATACCATAGCAACAAATGATTGGAAATAGGTAAGTAGTAATAAGTAAGGTATTTTGTAACGATGTCTACCATCAAAGCACTACATCCAATGAAAGCTAGCATCTGCCATGATAAACAAATGGTAAAATACTTAATCATGCTCAAATTAAACCTTTCTCCAGCTGCTCCTGCGCTTTTACAGTCATAGTAGCATAAGGAACCGCTTCTAGACGAGCTAACGGTATCTCTTCGCCAGTAAGATCGCAAATTCCATAAGTGTTTTCATCAATTTTTTCCAATGCTCTTTCGATTTGTCGAAGAATATGGTATTCTCGGCTAGTTACTTCAAGGCTAATGGTTCTGTCAAAATCATCCGTACCTTGATCTGCTTGATGCTGAGAATAACCTGTAGCTTCATCAGGAGTTTTAACCTCAGCAGTCGAACCTTTCAAGATATGGGTTAGCTGAGCGCGCATCTCCTCTAGCTTCTTTTTGAAATGGGCGACATCATTTTTCTTTAATCCCATAGGGACCTCCTTTTAAAATATAACTATTTAATTTTTTAGAATTTCCGTTAAAGGCTTTCTCGTCGAACAAGCCTGGGAACTTTTATTTAAACTTTCTTTAGGTTGAATGGTTTTAATTGCTTGCATAAGTTCTTCAATATCTTTAAATCGCTTATATACACAAGCAAATCGAATATAAGCAATCTCATCTAATGCTTGTAAATGCTTCATGGCTATTTCGCCAAGTTCCTTAGTACTCACGACATGCACCTGACGTTGCGAGAGTTCCTCACTAATTTCAGCAGCCAAAGCAATGACATGATCATGACTAATAGTGGTATGACGGCATGCCGCCTCTAAACCATTCACGAGTTTTTGCTGTTGAAAATCTTCGTAATGCCCATCACGTTTATGCACTTGTACCGTGAGTTCTACTGTCTCAAAAGTAGTAAACCTTCTTAAGCATCCTAAGCATTCCCTTCTACGCCGAATAGCATTTAGTTCAGCAGCATCGCGCGAATCGATAACCTTAAGCTCACGATGATGGCAAAAAGGACATTTCATTAAACACTCTTTTGTTACAGTTGAGCGTTCATATACAAGTTTTTTAACTCACATTGCAAGCATAAAATAGTATATGTTGAAGCAAATTTTAATCTGTATTTACCGACCGTCATAAGGGTCTTTAAAAAACACACATTTTACTCAACTTTTAGAGTATAAGTATACATTTTTATTCAATCCTTCCTTACATTTATTCTATATCCTTTTTCTGTCTCTCAACCGCCCTACATTTAACTTTTGATTTGCTCATGAAAGAATTAATAAGACTCCTTTCCAAAAGTTTAAAAAATGAATTAAATTTTAAAAGTTTTGAGAAAGAGTCATTTGTAGGATATGTTAAGCCAAGTAGCTTCCTTGGTAAGAGTCTTCCCCTTCATTTCGCTCTTCTAATCCTCTTTACTTTATAAATCCTTAAGATAAAAGCAAGGGTTTATAAGATGGAAGACTTAATAAAGCCGAAAAAGATTTAAACACAGCTACAACTTAAAAAAAACCATCCTTCCAAACTTTTAATTTATCATCAGAAGCCAGCAGCCAAGCAAGAGCCATTTAAGATAAGAAACTTTATAGCCATAAGGCTTCCCAATTTATCTAAAAACCTGTTACTTATTAGATGATTACTCCTCCAAGCTGTTCCTCCATTTGCTGGGCGTCCCTTTCAATACTTCTTAAAAGATGAGCTTAAAAAGCATGCAATAAATTTGGATGCAATAGCATTCATTGAGGCTTGCCGCCACCTTTGATTTTTTAACAATAACTAAAAAACCTGATAAAGAGCATGAAAGAGTATGGCTAAGCTTATAGAAAGCTATTCTCTCTTCTTTGGACTTGCTTTGGCTTTTCGTGCAAGCTAAGCTTTGACCTTCAGAAGGTACCACACGCTCCCTTGCAAGCCAGGAAGAGAAATGAGTATATCTGTAATCTTATAACCTGCTAGAGAAGGAATCTACAAAGCTGAATAAGCTAGTCTAAAAGAGTAAAAAATTAATTTAATCCTCTGTTTTTTTATTTATAAATGGCTTAGGAAGCTAATGAGAAAAGGGTACAGAGGCAGAAGTATAATATTTAAGACCGTTTAATCCATGCTTATCATATTTTTTGGCTCTAGGCTCGCTTAAAAAGCAGGCTTATATGCATATTTAAACAAGCAAATTTTAACGCCTGTAAATAAAACCACTTTATTTTGTTTAAACCTAAGTCCTTGGCTTTAAGTGTTTAACACTCTAATTTTTTTCTTTTTTTGGCTTTTTGCTTCGCGAAGATGAAATTCCTGCTTGTCATCAAATTCTTATCTTTTCATAATCCAAGTCATAAGGTGATACTACAAGCTCTATTCTATTATAATGAATATGAGAACTGAAAATTACACCTGGAAACCCTCACAATCGAACTTTCAAATTAGCAAGCTTTCTAGCAAGCACTCAACATCTCTTATCACCTGTCAGTGTCCTTTTACTAACATATGAAGGAGGTTATTATGCCTACTAGAAAATCGTCTGGAGCGACTCGCCAAGAAGCAGGCCAAAAAGGAGCTGAAGCTCGTTCAGGTAGAAGTTCTTCTGATCGTGGTGGACGCGGTGGCCGTAGCCATCAAGAGCCTATGAGCCGCCAAGAAGCAGGCCAAAGAGGCGGCAGAGCCGTCTCGGAAAAATATGGGCCAGAGTTTTACCAAGAAATTGGACATAAAGGTGGCCAAGCTGTAGCTTCCAAATACGGCCCTGACTTTTATCGCGACATTGGTCACAGAGGAGGAGAAAAGGTAGCTTCCGAACGTGGACATGAGTTCTATCAAGATATTGGTCATCGAGGCGGACAGAGGGTCGCCGAAGAGTATGGCCCTGACTTTTATCGCGAAATTGGCCGAAAAGGTGGCCGTGCCGTCGCTTCTAAATATGGTCCTGACTTTTATCGTGAAATTGGCCACAAAGGAGGAGAAAAAGTAGCTTCCGAACGTGGACATGAATTCTATCAAGATATTGGCCATAAAGGCGGACAAAGGGTCGCTGAAGAGTATGGCCCTGACTTTTATCGCGAAATTGGCCGAAAAGGTGGTCGTGCCGTCGCTTCTAAATATGGTCCTGACTTTTATCGTGAAATTGGCCACAAAGGAGGAGAAAAAGTAGCCTCCGAACGTGGACATGAATTCTATCAAGATATTGGTCATAAAGGCGGACAAAGGGTCGCTGAAGAGTATGGCCCTGACTTTTATCGCGAAATTGGCCGAAAAGGTGGTCGTGCCGTCTCTTCTAAATATGGTCCTGACTTTTATCGTGAAATTGGTCACAGAGGAGGAGAAAAAGTAGCTTCCGAACGTGGACCTGAGTTCTATCATGATATTGGTCATAAAGGCGGGCAAAGGGTCGCCGAAGAGTATGGCCCTGACTTTTATCGCGAAATTGGCCGAAAAGGCGGCCGTGCCGTCTCTTCTAAATATGGTCCTGAATATTATCGTGAAATTGGCAGCAAAGGAGGCCATGCACGTGGGGGCTATGAGGAAGGCCATGAATCTGATGAAGATTATGAAGAGGAGGATGAAGGTTATAGAGGCCACCGAGGTGAAAGCCATGGTCGCTATCAAAGAGCTGGCTCTCACGGCGAGGAATCTCATCAAGGCTATGAATCCGATGAGGATTATGAAGACGAAGATGAAGGCTATAGAGGCCACGGTGGTGAAAGCCATGGTCGCTATCAAAGTGGCCATCACGGCGAGGAATCTCATCCAGGCCATGAATCCGATGAGGATTATGAAGAGGAAGATGAAGGTTATAGAAGCCAAAGGGGTGCAAGCCATGGCTATAGCCAAAGAGGTCAGCACCAAGGTGCTGAAGCGCATCACGACGAAAGTGATGAAGAGGAAGGCGAGGAAGAGTATAGCCACCAAGGTAGTGGCAAGATGAGCCGCCAGGAAGCCGGTCGTAAAGGCGGCTTAGCTACAGCCTCTCATCGTTCTCGCGAAGAGTATAGGGAAATGGGCCGTAAAGGCGGCCTAGCTCGCCGAGAAAATAGATAATAAAACTATTTACTTTCTCAAAAAGCCGCAGAAGGGGTTGTGTTTAACAACCCCTTCTCTTTTCCTTTAGAAAGTATTGAGTGTATCGATCATTGCTCGCAAGATTCCAAAATCGCGATGGGTATGCTGAAAAACCAGACGCGGTAAACTTAAGTGATCTATTTCCTGGGGTAATGGCCCGCTTTTCTCCATCTTGCCTTCGGCCACCAGAACTTGATAATGCTTATTTAGATGCTCTACTTGCCGATCTGTTAGCTCCCTATTTAGACGTATGACAAGCTGTGAACCTACATAACGACAAGAATGATAATGACGGTAAAACTGTTGGACATGTAAAACGGCATCTTCAACCGAGCGAGCAATGTAAAAAAGATTAAGATCTTCAGGGCTAATCCAGCCATTAGCTAACAAATGCTCATCGATATTCATTTTCCAATGGGGCCAATAGACTCCATTTTTACTTTCAACTAGGACTAAAGGCATTAAATTTGCTTTCCCTGTTTGCATAAGCGTTAGCAATTCAAACAATTCGTCCATTGTCCCAAATCCCCCAGGAAAAACAGCTACTGCATCTGAATGAGTTAGGAACATTAATTTGCGTATGAAGAAATAACGAAAAACGATTAATTTAGGATCGCCTGCAATAACAGTATTAGTGGGTGCCTCAAAAGGCAGGCGAATAGAAAGACCAAAGCTTGACTTTTTCTGAGAACCTTCTAAGCCTGCTTTCATAATTCCATCAGCTCCTCCTGTAATGCACATCCAGCCTAGTTCTGCAATTTGATTGCTAAAGCTTTTGGCTGCAAAATAATCAGGATGATTTTCGGGGGTGCGTGCTGATCCAAAAATACTGATACAACGCGACTGCTTAAATTTACTAAAGATGCGATAAGCATACCGCATCTCCTTTAAGGAGCGATTAATAAGTTTTAATTGCCCGGTATCATTATTCTCGATAAGTAGCTTAAGGCTCGTTTCAATCATCTGCGTGACTAGCTCTGCTTCGAACGTATCAGAAGATTTTCCACACATTTCTATAAGATTTTTAATCGCCAGCTGAGTCTTCTCACCCTTAAGCTCTATCATAAACCTCACTCCTTTTTTTTGAGTGGCAAACCTATTCTTTTTTTGAGCAGAAAGCCCATCCAATATCAAGCTAATAGCCGTAAAAGAAAATAGCCATGCATAGCAAAATAAGCATTTATGAATCTACAGCAAATATGGCAATCTGCTAAAGAAGCAGGAAAAATATTTGCCTATTTTACAGCTAGCTGCTTGCTTTTTCTTCCCTACTTAAGCACTATAGATAATTAAACGCTCAATAAAATGTTTTATGATTTTCTTACTACCTTTGCTACTCCTTCTTTTCATTTTAATTATTGGCTGGTCAATAAAAAATGGTATCGGTCCTATGCCTACCTCTCCTCCTGTAAAACAGATCTTGATGGACAATCTGCCATTGCAGGAAAAAGGCCTTATTTATGAACTAGGCGCAGGATGGGGAACTTTAGCATTCCCGCTTGCTCACAAATATCCTCAATGTACGGTTCTAGCTTACGAAAGCTCTCCTATCCCTTATTTCTTTTGCCTAATGCGCCATTTCTTTTCGCGCTCACCTCATTTGCATCTTCGCTATCATGATTTTTTTAAAGCTAACCTTATGGATGCTAAGATGATTATCTGCTATCTATATCCTCTAGCCATGCAAAAATTAAAAAGTAAATTTGAAAAAGAATTACCTCAAGGGGCATGGGTAGTCACCCATACCTTCGCTGTTCCTTCTTGGAAGGCTGAACAAATCATAGAGGTTGCCGATCTTTATTCTACTAAAATCTATATTTATAGGCGGCCTTGATTCATTTTGCTCGTTTCTCTAGCCTAACAAAAAAACTTTTTAGAGCACGCTGAAGATAAATCTTCAGAGATACTTCTATTTACCTTAAATAAACAGGCCATTCTTTTGATAGCCAGCTATTTATAATAGATACAAGTAGCCTATGCTCTTCACAAAATAAATACCTAGCGGTCGGGACTTCTAAAGCATTTAGATTAACTCCGGCGGCTCCTTAACTAAAATAAGCCTCCGCTGAGTGAGGAGCCGGGAGTTTTTAGGAGAGTATAAACTTTCAGCTCTTGCCAATTTCTGTTCTTAAAAATAAAAACACCTCTCTTGTTTCTCTATTACTTTGCAAACATTTCTTATTATTGTAGGCAAAAAGCACTCTTTTGCCGTAATGTATGTAAAAAATACCACGCTCTTTTTTAAAGGCTAATCAAAAAAACCTATGAATTTATATGCATAATGAATCCTCCAGCAATAGACACTCCTCTTTAATCCATTTTCTTAAACACTTGAGAGATGAGATCATTATCGCTTTTGAAAAATTGGAAAACAGTAAGCGTTTTACAAGGAAACCATGGCAACATCCCACAGGGGGAGAGGGCGAAATCTCTATTTTACGAGGAGAAGTTTTTGAAAAAGCAGCCGTTAACTGGTCGGGAGTCTATGGACCTCATTTTCCTATGAGCGAAAGCTCGGGGCCTTTCTTTGCTACAGGAGTAAGCTTGATTACTCACATGGTCAATCCGCATGCACCTACTGTCCATATGAACATTCGCTACATCGAAACGCAAGAAAAATCATGGTTTGGAGGAGGCTTTGATTTAACGCCCATGGGCTTTAGCTACGCTGAGGATACGGCGCATTTTCATCAAACAACTCAAGAGTTTCTAAACTCTATCGATCCTAGTCTATATCCTCATTTTTCGCAAAATGCTCGCGAGTACTTTTATATTCCCCATCGTCATAAAGAACGTGGAGTGGGAGGCATTTTTTTTGACCATTATAACAGCGGCGATTACGAGAAAGATTTACACCTATGGCAAACGGTAGGCAAGCAATTTTTAGCAGCTATCCTTCCTATCTACATAAAACGCGTATCTCTTCCTTATTCTGTTGAAGAAAAAGAAAAGCAGCTAGAAGCTCGCGCTCATTATGTGGAATTTAATTTAATGTATGACCGAGGAACAAAATTCGGATTTCAATCGGGAGGCAATCCTGAGGCTATTTTATGCTCGCTTCCCCCTTTAGCCAAGTGGTAGCTTCGTTGCCACCCCTTAAGCCTATTTCTTTTTAGCCATGGCGAGTATTTTTTTCCTGAAGCGACTTAGAAATCGATAAAAAAGCTTAAGTTGCAAGATAAAGAAGAACATGCAAAAAATTTAATCTTTTGCCATCGCCTGGCCAGCAATCCAACCCGTTGTCCAAGCATTCTGAAAGTTAAAGCCCCCTGTGATTCCGTCAATATCTAGCACTTCGCCCGCAAAGAATAAGCCAGGGCATTTTTTACTTTCCATCGTTTTGAAATTAACTTCATCGAGATTCACTCCCCCGCAAGTCACAAACTCCTCTTTAAAAATTGTTTTCCCTTGAATGTTAAAAGTAGAGTTTTGTAACAATTCCAGCAATGCATTTAAATGAACTTTTGATAGATAAGAACAACGCATGTCACACGGGATTCCAGCCATAATAGTAAGCTTTTTCCACAGATTTTTTGGAAGAGCTACCGGACTGTCTGAAGAAATTAATTTGGCAGGATTTTTCACTTTATAATTACTTAAACATGCTGCTAAGGCCTCTTTATTCATCTCTGGCAGCCAGTTGACTACTAAGGTAGCTTGATAATTCATACCATGCAAGATTCTTGCCCCCCAAGCTGACAGCTTTAATACTGCTGGCCCACTAAATCCCCAATGGGTAAGCAAGAGAGGACCTGTTTGCTTAAGATCTGTCTGCTGAATACGTAAGCCTACATTAGAAATCGACATGCCGGCAAGGTCTAGCAAGGGAGAAGTAGGAACATTAAAAGTAAATAATGAGGGCACAGGAGGCACAATCTGATGTCCTAAAGCGGTTAATAATTCATACATTTTAGGGCTACTGCCTGGAGCCAACAATAACTTTTTACACTCTACCCATGAGCCATTCGTAAGGTGAATAACAAACCCTGCCGCTTGGACCTCAATTTTTTCAACCCCACTCTCTGTACGAACCTCTACATGGGCAGCTTTGGCAGCACGCATTAAACAATCAATAATGGTAGCAGAATCATCAGTAAGAGGAAATAAGCGCCCATCCTCTTCTACTTTTAACTCCACGTGACGGTCTTTAAACCACTGAATAGTATCTCGAGGTTGAAAACGAGTGAAAGGACCTAGCAAAGCTTGGCTTCCGCGTGGATAATTTTTTACTAAAGCTACTGGGTCAAAGCATGCATGCGTGACATTACAGCGCCCACCCCCTGAAATGCGCACTTTAGATAAAAGCTGTCTATTCTTTTCTAAAAGAATCACTTTTTTGGCTATGCAAGCTTGAGCGCAGGCAATGGCTCCGAAAAAGCCTGCTGCTCCTCCACCTACTACCACGAGATAATCTTTCATAGGATTGGCATTTAAATCTTTAGGCATTTGAAAAGCTTATTATTATAGGCATATTTATATGAACAATTTGAAAAAAGATATAAGCCTAACCTACATGCTAGAAAATGCCATTTACAACTTAGCCAGCAAAGGCAATTTTTTATAAAGGAAGTTATTGCCTGCACCCTGCTCCAAGGTTGAAACTTACTTATGACCGACCAGTTTACACGAGCATTCATTTGTTTTTCAAGAAAGCCTAAAATTTAGGAAAAATTCTTGTTAACCTTTAATTGTAAAATATGAGCTTGAGCAGCTAACCAAGAAAAAGCTTTTTAAGCTAAAAGAAATGCGAGGGATAAAAGAGCAGGGGTAATTAAAAGAAGATAAACATTCCTATGGGTTAAAAAACTTTTACTTGTTATGTTTTTAAAAATGAACAGTTATCCGATATTGATAACATTTAAGTTTTTTTCTTACACTAATTAAACTTAAAAAACATTTCACAAGGCCCCCTTCATGCTCTTTACTTTAGAAAAAACGGTACAGCAATATATCAAGCTCGATTTTCCTTTGCACTCAAGGATCCATAAACTTAAAAGCTATAGCTCTTCCCACCTTCAATGTTATATTAAGCGAGATGACGAGCTTGGGCTCATGGGATCTAAAACAAGAAAATTTAGCTCATTAATGACCTTTTTGATTCATCAAAAAGCCAAGGCAGCCATTGTCATTGGAGGAATTAATTCAAATCATGTATTAGGTATTTCTCAGCTCTTGATTGAAAATCAAATACAGCCATTTCTTTTTCTATGCAAAAGCTATCAACAGAAGCTAAAAGGTAATGCTCTTCTCACCCAACTACTTGTGCCTAACGATCAGATTCATTGGATAGAAAAGCAAGATTGGCCAAAGGTCTATAAAGCTGCTTTGCATTTTGCAGATCTGCAGCGCCATCAAAACATCCACATCATTCCTGAAGGAGGATGCATGCCAGAATCTTTTCCAGGAGCGCTTACGCTTCCTATAGACATCCTTTATAATGAAGCTAAAGAACAGATCCATTTCGAGCATATCTTTGTGGATAGCGGAACAGGCCTTACTGCAATTGCCTTAATAGTAGGCCTGGCTTTTTTACAGCATTCAGCACATGTGCATGTGGTTTTAATGGCGGGCAAGGAAAATGAATTTTTAGATAATTTAAAACGTTATCACCTATATTTTGAAAAACTTGTTAAATCACCCTGTCGGATGCCTACGCATTTCTCTTTATGTCGCCCCCAACAAGCAAAATCTTTTGGGGCGACCTCGGCAAAAACCTTTAAAGACATTCATGAAATAGCTCGAGCAGAAGGAGTACTGTGTGATCCTATCTATAATGCCAAACTTTTTAAGGAAGCCCAACGGATCATTCAACAAAAAACCTTACAAGGAAAAGCTTTGGTGATACAGTCAGGCGGCACCCTCTCTTTACTAGGCTTTTTATAATTTTTAAAATTAAAGGAGATTAAGCTTTTTACTTTAAAATTTTTCTTATCCATTATTTTAGCTATGTTAAAAGGGCAGATTTAAAATTTCCCTTAAAATTATGCGTCCCTGCTGCTTCTCTCCTGCCCATCTTTTTCTTTAAGTTAATAAGCATTCTTTATGATTAGCATATAATCAAATTGCTAGAAGCATAGAAATCAATCTCCATAGCCTCACCTAATCACATGAATGGCAAGAAAGTAGTAAAAGGGAAGAAACTCGAGGAAAAAATTGCTTTGCTGATAACAGATTTTTCTTCTCAAGAGCAAGGATAGGTGGAGTAAACTGATATACATTTAGATTGGCTTATCAATCCATATTCCTCTCCCCCCTCTATTAAGTAGATGGCTTTAAAAGTAATAGGGTTGTAGCAGGATTAGGCAACGAGGATAATCAAATGCCTTTGTAGCAGCAGGAATTACCATCTCTCTTTCCCCTAGCTCTTTTATCTTTCTATGTTTAAGCTTTTAAAAAAGATTTGAAAAATAAAATATCATTATACAATATTGAAGCAATGACTACTTAAATTTTATTCTCAAGGAGCACAATTTTATGGAACCTACTAACGTAAATATTTGGGTCGTGCTGGTATGTACGATGATTAACAACTTTTTAGCCTCTGTTTGGTATTCGCGTAAAGTTTTAGGAGATGCTTGGGCCAAAGAACATGGTTTTGATGCAGAGCTTTTAAAACCAGCTCCTTGGCATTTTATAGGCGCTTTTCTGGTAGCTTTTACCTTATGCTTTGTCTTGAATATGTTCTTCCATAATTTTGCTATCAAAGGCATGGGAAATGGCATGGCTGTAGGCTTTCTCATCTGGCTAGGATTTATTGCCACGACGCATTTCTCTGGCGTCATATGGGCTAAGAAACCTTTTAAGGCTTATTTGATAGATTCCGGATATTTACTCTTGAATTTGATTTTGATTGGTGCAATCATGGGTACCTGGCAGTAATTTAGCAAATTAAAAATGCATGAGGTTGATTGTGGAAAATAAAACACTTACTTTAATCCTAGGAATAATAGCTATTTGTGGGCCTATAGATGCACACAGTGAAGAAGCAGTTTGTCGTAAATGTGAAAAAGTTCGGGAGTATAATGCAGCTCATCCTGAAAACAATTACTATTGGTATGACGATTACTTAAAAGAGAAAAAAGAAGAGAATCAGGGAGCTAAACCTCAAAAGGAATCTATCCCGAACTCTAAAGTGTAGCGGACTTGGCCATAGCTATAGCTGGCTTAATTATAAGAGCGAGAAGTTTAAAAAAACTCTCTTCTATGAGATAAAAAAGCTTTTTAAAGTTAATCTAAAAAGCTTTTTTATCTATATTAATCTAAAAGATTATCGTTGATAAAAACGCTTTTTCACTTTTAAATTTATATGCAGTTTTAAGAACTTTTTTCTTAAACACGCATGGCCTATAGAAAAAAAGCCCCCCTTTCAGAGGAGGGCACTTTGGCAAAAAAATTACCTTTCAGGTACAGCAGCCTCGGGTTCTAAATTAGGCAAAGACGGCTGATTTTCATGATTGAATAAAGCATTTTCTTCTTCTTTACTTTCTAAGGAAGAGGATGGCTGCTGGGGAATAATTGAAGAAGGGGCGTTCTCTTCCGTAATAGGCGGTATAATAATAGAAGAAGGAAGTTCTTCCTCCGCAGCAGGAGCTTCAGGTTTCTGTAAGCTTTTCTTAAGTTTTTCCCATGCCTCTTTCACTTGCTCTAGCGAACTACTTCCAATTTTAACATGGTCTTTTTCCATAAAATTAACAGTCACTGATAAAGTTGCACTTTCCTGTGAAGCTTCATTTGCTAGGCTCCGAAAAAAATCTATAATTTTTGCTTCCTTGTCCTCATCAATGATGCTTAAGGATAAAGGTTGCTTGTTAAATTCAGCGATTTTTTCCAAAACAGGATGAATGCGATTAAAATAAGCGACCAGGTCGTGAATCATTTGTTTGTAATTTTTCCATTCAAACTCATACTTACCTTGAGGGTGGCTTTCAATAAACTCTGCTTGACCATGAGATTTAATTCCATAGGGCTGGGTATCTAAATCAAAGTTATGGATAATTATTTGATGAAGAAAAGGTTTCTTTACAACATCTCTAATCTTCACATCCGCATCAAAGATAAAACTCTTTTTACCCAGTTTGGCATAATCAGGTATAATATCTTCTAACCTATCCTTACAGCATTTTAATAGCTCATCTAATAGTTGGCTCTCTCGCTTTGAAGCAGAGGAGGCCGTCTCAGAGGCCTTTAACTTAAGTCCTTCCATAAATTGCCGGTGTATAGCTTCTATGCCTTGGGGGGTTAAGATAGAGTCTGTACGAAATTCAAGATGAAGATTTCTATGATCATGCTCTTCCTGAGTATGAGCGATCTTGGAAGTGACCAAAAGCTGGCCATATGGATTTTTTATATTCAACTTATTAAGGGTGATGTCAAAATTCTCAGCACTTAAAAAATTCCATAAAGCCAGATGAAGAGGTAGGCTAGCCTCAAACTCTAAATTAAACGTATTTTTTCCAGAGCTTAGAAAGGAAGGAATATCTAACCCATCTGTATTAAGCACCATAAATTTCTTGAAATGTTCTAGCAAAGCTTTACCTTGATTTGCCGCCTCGGCATCTTCTATGTCCAAGCTAAATAAAAATTTATTTTCTTTATTTTTATTTGGATGCTGCTTCCAGCGAAGCCCCCCTTTGGAAAAGCTTAGCCATTGTGTTTGAACATCCCCCTTTTTTTCATATAAAACAAAATCGTGATCTTCATAGCTTACCCTTTTCGATTCTCTTAAAATCTCGTAAATAGAAAAATTTTCTGCATTAAAGCCTTTGGGTAGCTCTGCAAAGGGATGGATAAAAGCATGAGAATAGTGGGGATGAACTGTCTCTAACTTTATTTCTCTATTGCCCTTACATATGTATTCTTTGGCACTTGCCTGACTAGAAGTTGGAGCTATATACTTCAGATCGCCTTCCTGTTTTAGCCAGTAAGATTTTCCTAATATATCCGTTCCTATTTTCAAAGTTCCGTCGATACCCAAAGTTGGGGATGACAGGGATTTTTTTCCTTCTTGAAGTAAAATATAGCGAGGTTTATTTAATTTGACCTCGTAGCTGAAAGGAAATCCTTGCACGGACACATCCCCGGTTTCTAAACGATAGAAGCCCGATGATTGTTTTTCATAGTTTTTAAGATGAGCCAGAACAAATTCTTTTGCTTGCTGGGCACGGTAGAACCAATGACCTACATAGAGAAAAGCAAAAATGGCAACTATAGAAACTGTAAGACGATTGATAATTTTCATGGTTTCCTCAAAATGTTTATTAGGCTTTTGTCACCAAATCTCTTAATGCTTAGCCTAGTTTAGAGCTTGTATTTTTCTTTCCATATTAGGAAAAGAGAAATTATTTATTTACAGGCCATGCCCGGGGGTAATTCTACTTGTATATTAACGCTTTTCCTATAATAAACAAATATTTTAGTAAGAAAAATTATAGAAAATTATTGAAAAAGCTTATTTGCTTGTTAGAAGAGAGCATTTATTCTTATTGACAAACATGATAATTACCTTGGACAAGCCTTTTATAGCTCATCAATTCTTTTAAAGTAATAGGACCTGGGAGGCGGAGCTTATGCAGATTATTTAAGGTTTCTGGCTCTTCACCCATTAGGGTTTCATCTAAAAAACGAAGAGAGGAATTAATCATAATAACTTCAGAACTTACTAAAGAGGAAAATTGCATGGCATGGACAGGATGATCAGAAAGAATACCATCACAGCTTCCTGATCCATGCAAATGGATATGTTCGATAGCCTCTTCCATACCTTTAACCAACTTAATATTTAAAGCATTGGAATGCCAGGCTGTATCCCAATCTTGTGATACTGCTAACTGAGCATTTTCAGGATTTAAAGAACAAGAGACCAACAGATTCCAACATCTACCATCTAAACGCAGAGAAATGTTTTTATCAAGTAAGGTTTTAAAAAGAGCAGGAAGAAAAGAATCTGCTAAAGCTTCATGGACAAGCAAAGTGCTGAGGGAATAGGTAGCCTCTACCTCTTGCATTTTAGCATTATTGATAATGTCAAGTGCTTTGTCACTATTGAGAAATAGATCAATATAAAGATGGCCAACACTTTTATTCTCATAAACAAGAGGAATAAGGCTATTTTTTTGGCAAAAAGATGTAAGAGAGGCACTCCCTGCTAAAAGAACGAGATCCACACTTTTTTTACATTGTATAAAATCTTTTAATTGCTCTTCATCATGAGATGGAAGGAGTTGGACGCTCTCGATAGGTAAATCAGCAGCCTCCAACCCCATTTGAATGATCTTAACTAGAAAACAGCAAGTATTTTTGATCTCTTTTCCCGCCCAAATGATTAAAGAATTTCCTGATTTGATAGTTAGAGCTGCCACCCTTATAACTGCATGGGGATTAATATCTAAAACATATCCTACAACACCTATAGGAACACGATATTTTGCTAACTTCAAACCATTGGAAAGTGTTTGATCATCAAAAATTTCTCCATTCAGATCAGGCATTCTTCTAATATCAGATATACATTCTATCATCTGATCTAAGCAGCCAAGTTCAATGCATTTCTTTTTATCCTCACCTGACTGAGAAAGATCCTGTAGATTAGCCTGCTTTATTTCTTCTAGGTAAGCAGATAAAGCTTTGGATATTTCACTTAAAGCCAGGTTTTTTTGGCTTTCGGAGGCATTAGAAAGTATTAAAGCGGTGTTTTTGGCTTTATTTGTTTTTTTATCTAAATCCGCCATCATCCTATCCATAAGTTCTCTTCTCCTTAAGCATAAATTTGCATGCTATTAAGTGAAAAGGTGACCTGTCAAGTAAAAAAGCCTTTAAGGAGCAACACTTTTTCCGCTTGGGAAATAAGCGAGCAAAAGAGATGAGCAGTCAGCTCTATATGGCCCTGCGTTTGTTTAACTTACAAACTCATTGCATAGTTAAAATATCTGGCATAATTTTTAAACTTTTTGCCTTTTTTTAAAAGGATACCTAGTTTCATGCAAAAGCTTGTAACTTAAAATTTTGATAGTCGTCAGAATTTTTTCTTAATTTTTATAAGTTTTTCCTTGGAAATAGCTTAAAAGCTAGCTATTTCCAAGAGAAAAAAATCCGCAAGATCAAAGCTAAAATTCTTAGAGGATTGTCAGGAAACTCCGCTTTTTTAAATTTCACAAAAAAGAAATGCCAATATAAGATTCTTTAGCCCTTCTTTTCAACATCAAGCGAGCCTTATTTAAGCATCTTAATCCTTATTTAACTTAAGCACTGCAAGATAGACATTCTTCTTTGTTATTTACACTACAAGCCGCAAAAGGCTTGGCTTCTAAAGTAAATTTAATTGCATCCACAGCCGCTTGAGTTCTTAAATAGTACATGCCTGTCTTTAAACCACATTTCCATCCATAAAAATGCATAGAGGTCAGTTTGGCAAAGGTAGGATTTTGTACAAATAAGTTTAGCGACTGAGATTGGCAAATAAAGGGTCCACGCTCTGCCGCCATTTCTACTAATGTTTTTTGCTTGATCTCCCAAGCTGTCTTATAAAGCTCCTTAATATTTTCAGGAATTTCTTTAATACCTTGTACAGAACCATTAGCAGCGATCAGCTGATTTTTAAGCTCTTCACTCCATAAACCTAGATGGATCAAATCTTTTAATAGATGTTTGTTCACCACGATAAATTCTCCCGATAGCACACGGCGTGTATACAAATTGGAAGTATAGGGTTCAAAGCATTCATTATTCCCAAGGATCTGCGAAGTAGAAGCTGTGGGCATAGGGGCTACTAAAAGTGAATTTCTTACTCCATATAATGCCACTTCAGCTTTAAGAGAGGGCCAATCCCAACGTTTTCCTGGAACCACATTCCACATATCATATTGAAAGATTCCTTTAGACATAGGAGAGCCTTCATAAGTTGAATAAGCCCCATGAATTTTAGCCAGGTCTTTTGAGGCTGTTAAGGCAGCAAAATAGATGGTCTCAAAAATCTCGCGATTTAATTGCTTAGCCTCCTGAGACTCAAAAGGTATTTTTAATATTAAAAACACATCTGCCAAGCCCTGTACCCCAATACCAATGGGGCGGTGACGGAGGTTAGAATACTCAGCTTCCGCTACAGGATAATAGTTGACATCAATAATTTTGTTTAGATTCCGCGTGACCACTTGGGTAACTTCAAATAGCTTAGGGTAATCAAACTGTCCGTCTTTGATGAAACGTGGCAAAGCTAAAGAAGCCAGATTACACACGGCTACCTCGTCTGGAGCTGTGTACTCTACAATTTCGGTACATAGGTTACTCGATTGAATAGTCCCTAGATGTTGCTGATTCGATTTTCTATTACACGCATCCTTATAAACCATGTAAGGACTGCCTGTCTCAATTTGTGCCTCCAGAATTTTAAACCAGAGCTCTTGAGCTTTAATTACTCTACGGGCACGCCCTTCTTTTTCATACTTTCTATAAAGTTTTTCAAACTCCTCTCCCCAGCAGGCATCTAAACCTGCTGCTTCATTAGGACAAAACAAAGACCAAGCTTGGTTAGCCTCCACGCGCTGCATAAAAAGGTCGGGAATCCAAAGCGCTGTAAAGAGATCCCGCGCCCGCATTTCTTCCTTCCCTTGATTTTTCCTTAAATCTAAGAATTCAAAAATATCAGCGTGCCAAGGTTCTAGATAAACGGCAAAAGAGCCTTTACGCTTTCCTCCTCCTTGATCTACATAGCGAGCAGCATCATTAAACACTTTAAGCATCGGAATGACACCATTGGAGATACCCCCTGTTCCACGGATGTAAGAGCCTGTCGCTCGTATACCATGGATACTTAAGCCTATGCCTCCTGCAGCTCGAGAGATTTTAGCACACTGTTTAAGGGTATCGAAAATCCCGTCAATACTATCTTCTTTCATTTGTAGTAGAAAACAAGAAGAGAGCTGGGGAGCTGGTGTACCAGCATTGAAAAGGGTTGGGGTTGCCTGAGTGAACCATCGATCGCTCATCAGATGATAGGTTTCCATAGCAGCCTCAATATCTCCTTTATGAATGCCTATTGCTACCCGCATTAACATATGCTGAGGTCTTT
Organism: Neochlamydia sp. AcF84; assembly: GCF_011087585.1. Classification (NCBI taxonomy): domain Bacteria; kingdom Pseudomonadati; phylum Chlamydiota; class Chlamydiia; order Parachlamydiales; family Parachlamydiaceae; genus Neochlamydia; species Neochlamydia sp. AcF84. The sequence continues at coordinate 14,664 of NZ_VJOT01000020.1, read as the reverse complement.
CCACTACTTTACCTTGCATTTTTAGTAAATAAGCTTTTTCTAAAGTTTTAAATCCAAAGTAATCGTACAAAAAATCTCGATCATAGATGAGAGTAGAGTCTAAGAGCTGTGCATGCTGTTGGATAATCTCATAGACATCTTCGGCAATGAGAGGGGCATGTTTACCGCTTTTGGGATCTACATACAAATAGAGGGCTTTAATAGTCTCAGAAAACGATTTGCTGGTATTTTTATGCAAATTAGAAATCGAGATTCTAGCCGCTAAAATCGCATAATCAGGGTGGTTAGCCGTTAACGTTGCCGCCACTTCAGCAGCTAGATTATCTAGTTCACTGGTAGTTACACCATCAAAAACGCCTTCGATGACACGTCTAGCTACCAGCACAGGATTAATATGCTTAGCATCTAGGGCATAGCATAACTTTTGAAGCCGAGCTGTAATTTTGTCAAACTTCATAGCCTCTTTTCTTCCATCGCGCTTAATTACAAACATACCCCCCCCTTTAAAATTCTTCATTTAGAGTAAACTCATGATTTCTTTGAGTCGACATCACACCTGGTTTCTGATATTCAGAAACCCTTTTTTCAAAGAAATTAGTTTTACCCTGCAGAGATATAAGTTCCATGAAATCAAAAGGATTATTCACGTGATATAATTTAGAATACCCCAGCGCATTTAATAATCGATCGGCTACAAATTCGATATATTGGCACATCAAATCTCCGTTCATGCCAATCAATTTGACAGGTAACGCCTCCATGACAAATTCCTTTTCAATCTTAACTGCATCTCCAATAATCTCTTTAACAAGTTCTTCGGATAGTTTATGAGCAAGTTGCGAATAGATTAAACAAGCAAAATCGCAATGCAAGCCTTCGTCTCTAGAAATTAATTCGTTGGCAAAACTTAAGCCTGGCATGAGACCCCGTTTTTTAAGCCAAAAAATTGAGCAAAAGCTTCCTGAAAAGAAGATACCTTCGACGGCAGCAAAAGCTACTAAACGTTCAGCAAATCCCCCTTTAGAAATCCACCTTAAGGCCCATTCTCCTTTTTTAGCTACGCAAGGAAGGGTATCTAAGGCATGAAAAAGCATGCTTTTCTCTTGCGAATCCTTAATATAGGTTTCAATTAATAAAGAATAAGTTTCAGAATGGATATTTTCGATCATGATTTGAAATCCATAAAAACATCTTGCTTCAGGATATTGAACTTCATTAAGAAAATTCACGGCCAGGTTTTCATTTACAATTCCATCACTAGCAGCAAAAAAAGCTAGTATATGCTTGATAAAGTGCCTTTCATTTTCATTAAGTTTTTTCTCCCAGTGCTGTACATCTGTAGACAGATCGATCTCTTCAGCAGTCCAAAAGCTAGCTTCAGCTTTTTTATACATCTGCCAAATATCTTGGTGATTGATAGGAAATAAAACAAAGCGTTCTTTGTTTTCTAATAAAATTGGTTCATGCAAGGCCTGCATAGGAAACTCCCAAAAAAATAAGCTTAAGGTCTACCATCCTATCTAGAATGATAAGCCCATGATTTAATAATTAAAGAAAGGGAGAAAATAGACCGAGCAGATTGGCCAAAAAGAGAAAGAATATTACTCTTTATTTTCCCCATCCTGTCTTTAACGAGACAGTTCACCTTTTATAAAAAAGATGCGATGAGCAAAGATAAGCAGGTCTTCTGACTCTGAGATCATCCTACTTGCCAGCCTTCCCACTAATAAAAGCAGTGGCATTTTAGCTTTCGTCACTCATTACAGCGGCGTTACCGCACAGGATTTACACCTGTTTCCCTATTCTCTTCTAGCCTTAACTAAAAGCACTTATCTTAAATCCAATGTATTTCTCATTGTGCCAGTAAATATATACGTTGCCAAGATTTTGTCAATAGGAATAAAGAATCTGCACAGTTTTCTTAAATTTTTTATGCCATTAAAAGCTCTCTTAGAAGGATATAAACTGGCAATCCCTATTTTAGTTAGATAGCCAAGCTTATATTGCTGGAGAGAAAAAAGAAAAATGTGTATCTATTTGCAAGCAGTTAATCTTAATGCTTTTTAAGAGAGTGCACCAGGAAAGTCCGCTTCCCACTAAATTTCTTGAAGAATAAGAAAGCAAGCCGATAGCTTTAATATTTATTAAAGAGCTCTTTAACAATCATTCATTTTATTTTAAGGATTAGCAATGAGTTCCCTTACGATTTCTTCAGAGAGATTTCCTTCCAGTGCCTCTTCCCTTAGCCAAGAAAAAGCTGCACGCTTTCCCAGGGAGAGTTTACAGAGATTTTCCCCAGAGGTTATCCTCGGCCTTATGCAAAGACGGGGAGATTTGGACAATCCTCTCTCTTCTTATAAAATTAAAGGGACACCATCCCGTGGAGAATGGCATGACTTTAAGTCTCCTAGAAAAAACCTTTCTTCTTCTAGCTTATCCTTTAAAGCCTCTGTACTTTCTTCTGAGCACGCCAAAAGTGAGAAAATTAATTTTTTTTCTAAGGAAGCAATTAAAGAAATGGGTTTCGAAGCAGTTATATTGACAATTGCTCATCTCTTAAAAACGCTAAATTCTTCGGGCTTTCAAGAAATTAAAATAGGAGGCCTCACAGCTACAGCTTTGCTACCTATCCTGATGATTAATTTTAATAGATTAGCCCCTCAATTTCCTGCAGAGAAAGTTCAATTATATGGCCTGGGGTATGCAGCTGAGCAAAAAGAATTTCTAAATTTAAGTATTGAGGCTCTTTTAAAATCCAAAGGGAAAAAAAACATTACCATTAGTGGCTTTAGTGAGTCTAATCTTTTTCAAAACATAAACTTGCAAAAAAAGTATGAACGTCATGTGGGCACATTTGACATTATTTATACTAATCTCTCTTTAGATAAGCTGCCAGAGCTTAAGGCTCTTTTAAAAGTAGGAGGAGCCCTAATTTTTAAAGAAACTCTGAGCATTCCCCAAAGAGCAAAATCGCATGAAAATTTGCTCTCGGAAGAAGAAAATAATTATTATAAAAAGTTTCAAGAAGTTTTCGCCAGCATTCATGCTCCGGTTGAGCATCATCTTCCCCTCTATGCAATCTGTAAAAAAATCCTCCAAAGTGGTTTTCATTTCCACAAAAGAAATATTAGCTCCTCTTATCAACCTACTTATGTTTTTCTTTTAATAAATAAATAGCTTGATTAAGGCAAGCGTTTAGTGTACTTATTCAATAGCATGAAAAACTAAAAATAAGCTGAGGATAGAAATGAAATCGCCCACCTTTCGTCATCAATTATATAACAACGCGGTAGCTATCATTAGCTTAATAGTGGCCGTCATTGCTTTAGCTGTAAACACCTGGCGATTAGAGCAAACAGAAAAAAATAGAAACACCCGCCAAGCAGGCTTTGAAATGCTCAAAAACTTAGGAGGACTGCAAGCTGTTGTTAACACCACTTTATATAAAGAAACGCATTCAAAAATAGAGGCTATTGAAGGATGGAATTATATTGCCATGATGAGTGACATTGTTATCCTTCTCCCCTCCCCTGTCCCAGAGAATCTTAAACAGCTAGCTAAAATATGGAGTGTGCATTGGAAAAACTTAGCTACAAACCATAATAGTGTCTCACAGATTAACCATCAAATAGATACAACAAGAGAAGCTGTTATGCATGCTTTAAACCAATTGCATTAAAATTAAGGTCAATTTCCAAAGAAAAATAAAGGATCCCTCCCTAGGATAAAAGCTTAGCTATAGGGGATTAAGCTAAAAGATTCACAAGCTTTGAAAAAATAGAAAAGAGTAGAGAAGCTTTTTCCTATTCTTCGTGAGAGAGTTTCTATATAATATTTTCTACATTTAAATCTCCTAGCTAAAGTGTGAAGAGAAAAATAATAAATTGGCCCCTTTAGCTTAGCTAGGAAAAGAGGCATTTCAATATTTACTGCCTCAAAAATCTAGAGGGCTTAACTAAAACTTTGGTGATCTTAAAGGAATTTAGCTCATGCTCAAAACGATAATACAATTACCAGAAATTAAACTGGTGGGCATTACAAGCCGCACTAACAATTCATTGGAGAAGGACCCATCCTCTGCTAAAATTAGCTCAACAATCCAAACCTACTTCCAAGGTGCATGCTTAGAAAAAATTCTTTATCGCGCAAAACCAGGTATAACCTATTGCGTTTATACCGATTATGAATCTGATCTTAAGGGAGACTATACTTATTTTATTGGTGAAGAAGTCAGCAAATTCGCTGAAATGGCTGAAGGATTTTCCGCCCTTGTTATACCTGCTCGAAATTACGTAAAATTTACAAGCAATCCAGGTACCCTACCTTCCCTATGCATTAATATGTGGCAAGAAATTTGGTCGATGTCCGCTCAGGATTTGGGTGGGGAAAGAGAATATTTGGCTGATTTTGAAATTTACGATGATCGTGCAAGCAATCATCAGAATGCAATACTCGATATTTACATTGGCATTAAAAGCGAAAATCAAAGGCCTTCTTGCACCTAAAGGAGTAAGGTTTAAAAAGTGGCGATTTTTCTCCCAGGTTTTCCTATTATAAACCATAGTCCCTTACCCTAGGTAAGGAGCTAGAAAGATCCTGCGAATACCCATAGAAGTTGCTTTATTGGGTTTGTCTATTAGAATTAGCAAATCCTCCCCTATTTAAACTTAAAGCAAGATTGTATTTCTCTTGAGGCAAGGTCCAAGTGCATTGGGCAGGCCTTATGATTATTAGGATAGCTCTTATATGATGAAAAAGGGTTTGTCTAGAATAGCGTTTTGCATTCTTAAAAACGTATGAAATTTTAAGTTGGATAAGCTCAAAAAATTAATGCATTTTACCACGCCTTCGTTGAAGGTGAAAGAAGGACAAAGTGTGAAAAAAGCTTAAGCCAAATATAAAGAGAAAGCAAAGCAGATGGAGGAGTCTAAAATTCATGTCTTCTTCTGAAAAGCCCGCCAAATGCAACGCTTTAAAGCTTTATCTGCCTTTTGCTGAAGTAAAAAAGAAAAATTTACTCAGGTAAATAGGACGGAGAGGGTGGGATTCGAACCCACGGTACGTTTAAAAGCGTACACACGCTTTCCAAGCGTGCTCCTTAAGCCACTCGGACACCTCTCCAAGATTAAGGAATCTGCAGTAGATTAATCCATCTTTAAAATAAGTTGCAAGAATAAAAAACTTTAATCGTTTGATCTTTCGTTTTTTTTCATTAGCAAATTGCATTCATTGCTACATGAGAAAACGTTTATAAACTTTTTTTTAAAATCTTTATTTATATTTTAATTACTTGCTTTAATTCTTAATTCTCAGCATAGTAGAGGTAAATTATTTATCTTATAACTATTATTTATGATGATAAGCTTTAAAAAACATTTAATATTTTTCACTATTTTCCTCTCTTTTTTTTCGCTATCCCATCCGATGTTTTCTAGTGAAAATTCAGCGCGCTCTCATTATGTGCTAGTGAGTGTAGCTCCTCACAAATTTTTTGTAGAAAAGCTTGCTGGGCCTACTCTTCAAGTAGGAGTTATGGTGCCTGCGGGCGCTAGCGCTCATACTTATGAGCCGACGCCTAAACAGATGCTAGAGGCTACTAAAGCTGATCTTTGGTTTTACGTAGGAGAAGGATTTGAGCCAAAAGTTAAGTCAGCCTTAAAAAGCTATAATCCACGCATGCAATTGATCGATTTAAGGCAAAATCTTGATCTTATTTCTTATGAGAGCAAACATCCTCACCGTTGCTGTCACTCTCAAGAAAACAGCTATGATCTTCATTATTGGCTAAGCCCCATTCAAGCTAAAATTCAAGCTAGCACTATTGCAAAAGCCTTAATCAAAACCTATCCAGAGAATGCCTCGCTATATCAAGACAATTTAGCTCACTTTCATCAAGAGCTCGATCACCTCCATCAGGAGATTCATACTCTTTTAAGTAAGCCTCATAATCCTGTGCTAATGGTCTCTCACCCAGCTTATGCTTATTTTTGTCGCGAATATAATTGCCGACAGCTCTCCATTGAGTTTGAAGGGAAAGATCCTACCCCTCAACAACTTACTCGATTGATTAAAGAGGCTCAAAGCCATCATATAAAAACTATTTTCGTGCAAGTTCAATACAGTAGTAAAGGGGCCAAATTGATCGCTGCCCAATTAGGTGCTCGCCTAGTTAATCTAAATCCTTATGCTGAAAATTACTTTGAGAGCATGCGAGATATTGCTAAAGCTTTTGGGGCCTCTTAAAAGAAATTTGCCCCATTTTTTCTTATGCTTAAGAGAAGCTTTGGCAAATATTCTTTATCTTAAAGCTTACCTCATGTCTTTCTTGAATGTATGAGTAGCTTAAGCTTTTACCATGTTTTCTTTATTCCCTATCGAATAGCTTACAAGAAGAAAGTAGATCAACTTTTCCCGCCCTACAATTGACCACCTAACTGAAATTTTGCCTGCTCACCCAAAGCTGGGTGTATGCACCTAATTTGCTGAGGAATTTTTGTTCCTTATCCTGTACCTTTTTCCTTCTTAAAATTTGCTGGGAGCAGAGGCACCTCTAAAAAAACCCTTTTAACAATCAATCAAAAAACCTAGCACTTAAAATTGATAGAAATCGTCTAATCTTCTTATCAGGAAGGCTCAAGAATATTAGTTAATTTTCAGGGCTTCAGAGATAGATGGACAAATTAATTCTAAAGACTTTAATATAAAAAACCATTAAATTTAGTCTAAAGGCTTTTCTTGATGCCTCCTGTTATCCATATAGATCATCTCAATTTCGCCTACGCCGAAACGCCCGTCCTTACTGATATCCATTTAACTATTGAGTCGAATGATTTCATTGGTATTATAGGACCTAACGGCGGGGGTAAAACCACTCTTCTTAAGCTGTTGATGGGATTTTTAAAACCCTCTTCTGGTAAAATAGAAATTTTAGGATCACCGCCTCAATCCTCTCGCCATCAAATTGCCTATGTCCCTCAAACACATCGTTATGATCGCGAGTTTCCCATTTCTGTTTTAGAAGTGGTTTTAGCTGGGCGCCTCTCTAGGCTCCCCTGGTATGGAAAGTTCTCTTCAGCTGATAAAGAAGCTGCTAAAGAAGCTTTAAATCGCGTAAAGTTGCCCAACTTTCATAACAAACCTTTTGGTACATTATCTGGTGGGCAAGCTCAGCGAGCATTGATTGCTAGAGCTTTAATCTCAGATCCGCAGCTTCTGCTGTTAGACGAACCGACAGCTCATGTGGATTCACAAGCAGAAGCTGATATTTATGATATTTTAGATAGCCTTCGCCAAAAAATGACTATTCTTATGGTAACCCATGATTTAAACACAGCGATCGAACAAGTAAGACAGGTTCTTCTCGTCCAAAACACAGCTTTATTGTTAAAGCCAGAAGAAGTTTGTGAACATTTCGCTATGGGTCTTTACCATTCACCTTTGATTCAGTTAAAGCGAGAAATTCAATGACCTCTTTTTTTGACGCCTTACATACCAATCCGCTTTTGCTAGCAGCTATATTAGCTGGGATAGCAGCTTCATTTGTGAGCGGAATTATAGGCTCTTACGTGGTAGTAAAAAGAATTATTTTTATTTGTGGCAGCATCTCGCATGCAGTTCTTAGTGGGATAGGTATTTGCTTATGGTTAGAAAGGGCTAAAGGCGTTGTAGGGGCCTCGCCTTTGCTAGGTGCTCTTATTGCAGCCATAGCTTCTTCTTTGCTCATCGGATGGATTCATCTTCATTATCGCCAACGTGAGGACACTGTCATTGCTGCCATTTGGTCGATAGGTATGGCGGTAGGGATTCTATTTATTTCCCAAACCCCTGGTTTTAATGTTGAGCTCACCAATTTTCTCATTGGAAATATCTTATGGGTCACCCCTACTGATCTAAAAATCTTGCTTATTTTAGATATCGTCATTTTTTTAACAGTGCTTTGCCTACATAAACGCTTTTTAGCCATTTGTTTTGATGAAGAACAAGCTCAGCTCCAAGGTATCTCTGTTAATTCACTTTATCTTTTATTACTTGTGTTAACGGCTGTTTCCATTGTCCTTTTGATTCAAGTGGTGGGTATTATTTTAGTGATGACCATGCTTACAATCCCCGCTGCGATTGCCAATCTATTCACAACTAGGCTTTCTCGAATGATGGCCATTGCGATTTGTATCAGCATAGGATTTTGCTTTTTCGGAATGCAAGCAGCTTTTTATATGGATTGGCCCGGCGGAGCGACGATTGCGCTAGTGGCAGGCTTAACTTACGTGCTCACCTTACTAGGAAAATATGGGATGAAAAGAGCTCGGAAGACTAGCTTAACTATCTCTTCCGATAAATAAAATAAGAGTAAGATCTATCACAAGCCTCGTTAGCTTGCATAGCCTTAAGTTAACTACGGAAAGAGAGGGATTCGAACCCTCGATACCCTTGAGAGGTATGCGTCCTTAGCAGGGACGTGCTTTCGGCCACTCAGCCATCTTTCCATAAATACGCTGATTAAACAGATATCCTAGCGTGCAGACTGTTTTTACGCAACCCTTTATATAGAAAAAGAGAAGTTTTTAAGAAGAAAACTGATTTAAGACCCTCCAATATTCCTAAATTTTGTGATTTCTCTGTATATTTCAAATATTATGAAATAAAAAGTAAAGAAAACCTTAAAGCTTTTAAGAATAATCCGATAGCACGTAAGCGGTCACGGGGGCTATCAATTACTTTGTGATAAATAAAATAATTTCTAGAGTTTATATTTACTTAATCATATATTGAGTAGTATGCAACCCTCATACGAGCAACTATTTAAAGAGAATGCAGAGCTAAGGGCTGAGATTATCCAGCTAAGAGCTGAAAATGCCTAGCTTCGAGCTGAAAATGCGCAGTTAAAAGCGTTGGTAAATAAATTAGAAAAGGTAATTACCAAGCTTGAAGCGCGCATGGCTCAGTTGGAAGAGCAGCTCAATCAAAATTCTAAGAATAGCTCCAAGCCACCATCGACAGATCAAAAAGCTAATCGTTCATCATTACCTAAAGCAGGAAATCGACCTTATCATCCTGGTGCTAGCCGTCAACTGCTACCTGCTAGTGTAGTTACCTCGCATGAAGTTCGTAGTGTAAAAAGTTGCCTACACTGCCACTCTGCTATGCATGCCACTGATAAGCTTTTTTCATGACAGCAGATCGAGCTTCCTGAAATTAAACCTTTGGTGCATCAAATCGATTTAGTGACGAGCAGATGCCCTTGCTGCCATCTAGAAACACGGCCTGAACTTAAAGAAAATGAGCAATTCTTGCTCGGTCCTAGGCTGGAAGGCTTTATTAATCTGCTGATGGGGCAATATCGGCAAGGGCACAGAGCTGTGCGTACCATGATTAGTGCTTTATTGCCTAGCGTGGTTTTAAGCCAAGGTTTTATTTCTAAAGTTAAAGCTCGCACCGCTGCTTTGCTTTTTTCGTCTTATGAAACACTCGTTAAAGCAGCTATTACTACAAAGCAGCCCTTGCATCTAGATGCGACAAGCTGGCGTCATGCCGCTACTAACGAGCATTTGCTAGTACTACGTGTAGGAAATGTGATTGCTTATGCATTAAGACCCTATCAAAATGGCGCTACTCTAAAGGCACTAGCCGGCCAGGAGATTCATTGCTTAGTCAGCGATTGAGGTTTAGCTATCCATCAAATTAAGGTAAAGATCAAACAGTATTGTCTAGCTCATCTGCTCCGTAACATACAAGGACAAGCAGAATAGCCCAATATATCTTTAGAGGATACACAGCGCTTAGGACACCTATATGATACCTTGCAAGAGCTTTTTAAAGATAAGCATCGCCTAGAAAAAGGACAAATCAGCCAATCTACTTGGCAGCAGTATAAGTATCTTAACTGGCGTTATATACAAGAAGAATTGCAAGAACTGCAGTGCTGGAGTAGCACCAAGAAGTTGCGGAAGTTTTGCCACAAGCTTTTAAAGCAGATCGAACATTTCCGTGCTTACTTGAAAGATCCTGCTATTCCTATGACCAATAATGCTGCCGAAGAATCTTTAAGAAATCTAGTCATTGTACGTAAGTTATGTCTAGGTAGCCAATCTATCTATGGCAAAAGGTGGAGGGAAGTGATGCATAGCTGTATAGAAACTCTTTATCGACAAGGAAAATCTATTCTAGATTTTCTAGCAGATGCTATCTATGCACCTCGTACCAAGCAACCTATCCCTTCTGTTATCTAAGAAACCTTTTATATCCCGTGACCGCTTACTGTAGCACTCTTTTTTCTGGATAATCTGCAACTTTTTATGGTGATTAGCCATTCTATGAAGAGGTAATAAAAAGGTATGCAATTTAAGGTAAAGGCTATAATTTTTTTACTACTTTAAGAAAATCCCGCTTTTTTTGCGTTTTGCCTTAAATTCTATAATTACGACATCTTTTGCGCCTCTATAACTTTTTACTCTGACGAACTAGACAATGAAGATACAAACTTTTTTCAGCTCCGGCCTAAAAAATAATTATTATAGCCAAGATATCTTTTCTATGAGATTCTTCAGCGGATTTCCTAGTATCCAAGGTATAACCATTTATGTGAATGCTCTATTTCTGAAGGAAGAGAGGTGAGCTGGTTATCGTTTAAAGAAAGATAGTGCGAATGAAATAAACGCCCTCTCTCTGCCGGAAGAGTGGTAAAATGGTTATCAGCTAGCATAAATATCTCAGCCTCCTTTTCCTCATGAGAAAAAACCATCAATGGCTAGTCTTTCCCAATTAATCATTCCCGCCATATCCGCGCATCCTTTTAATGCCGATAGCAAGCTATCTAAAGTTCCATCCTTTTGCCATTTACTTAGCCACCGATGAGTAGTAGATCTTGATCCCCAATTCGGTCCTTTAGGGAGATCACACCCACATGAGCCGGTAATCAAAATCCAAAATAAGCTATTACAAATCTTTCTCTAGGGAGTATGAGGTTTTTCCTTTAATTTTTTTTTGACAGCTCCGCGGCAATAGTGATTTTAAGATTCTCCATTGAGTATCTGTAAGTCTTTCAAATTTTCCTGATATACGTCTTCTCCTTCTTAAAAAAATATGCCTCACCAGTTTAAATTCCTCAAGAGACCTCTTTCGAAACTCACTCATTTAATTCCCAGTTATAGATTGCTGCAATTAAGTTGAAGCGAAGCGCAAATCTTTTACGTCTATTTCTATATCGATCGGCTATGATTTTAAATCGTTTGAGAAGGCCAATTACATTATCCTTAGCAACTCTTTCTCTTGATAAGCTTTAATTTGCTTTTTTGTCCTCGTTAGTTAGAGGATATTTCTTACTCTTTTTCTTAGGCATCTGTGTTTGAATATGCAGCTTTTTTAATCCTTGATAACCTGAATCAATTAACACTTTTATTTGTGGATGGATTTTGACTTGGGATTCTTTAAATAACCTAAAATCATGCTTTTTACCATTACCATAAGAAGTGCAAATCACTTTCTTGCTTTTTTTATCGACTACAAGCTGCGTCTTTAGGGTGTGTTTTTTCTTTTTCCCTGCATAATGGCGCTTTTGTTTTTTTAGGGCGCTCAATAGGCGTTTCTGTAGCATCAATTAAGATAACCTCATATTCCGTATCGCTTTTCAATAGTTCTTTACGTCCCGGTAAAGCAAAATCTGGATGCTTGATTAAGGTATCTTCAATCCACTTCACCGCTTTATAAGCTGAGCTTTCACTAACTCCATAGCTTTGGCTAATATGAAAATAGGTCCTATATTCGCGCATATATTCCAATGCCATCAACAACATGTTTCCTAGACTTAGTTTATATTTACGCCCACCTTTAATCTTCGTGGCCTTATCGGCTTGCTGTAAAATTTGCACCATCTTATCAAAGGTGGTACACTTGACCCCTGTCAAACGTCGAAATCGCTCATCATCTAATTTCTCTATCTTATCAAACTTCATGGGCCTCCTTTAAATATTGAGTCACCATCTTACTAAAATTTGCATTTTATTACAGTTTCGAAAAAATTCTAATTTAATCAGCGGAATAGTTTTATAGGCCGAATAAAGCATTTTTCTTTTTTGCTATAACATTTAATAAAATTTATAAATTATTTATATTCCAACAATAATTTAAATAATAAATTTTTCAAGATATTTACTAAATTATAATATAATTAACTAGAATAAACATTATAATATTTAAATTAAATTATCATTATTATAAAATTAATTTATAATTCGATTAAATTTTGTAATTAAGGATAAAATAATGCAAAATAACCCTTTTACAGATGGAAAGGAAATCTTAATAAGTAGATTGTATCACTTTAAATTTGCGAGAGATAATATAGATGAAGAGCTTAATCCCCTAAAGCAACCGCATTTCACACCAGAGGTGAAAAAGATTAGCCTCGCCAGAGTAATCATGATTGGTGAAACCCATGAAAGTAAGGCGAACGAAATTAGCGAGCTTGTAAGGAGCATCGTAGAGTATCATTTTAACCATGGAGGCACAACTCTCTTCCTATTGAGTGAAAGTGAAGCCAGGTGCTCGGATTGGAGTTTAGCTAAGCTAGGAGAGCAAGTAAAGATTGCTTGTTGGGACCAAGACCCCTCGACAAAAGCCTTGGATATCTTTTTTGGAAAAGCAGTTTGGCCTGCAAATCTTTACATTAGTGACACACTTATAAATTATCTAAAAAATCCTTGCCTAGAAAATTTGCTAGAATTCCATAAAAATTTAGCTGCTGTGCAAGCTTTAATTGAGAAGACCTTTGAGAAACCTATAATTCAAAAGTTTTTTTCTAAAGAATTTATTAATACATCTTTAAATAAATTATCTTATAATTTAAAAGGATACGAATTTATAACAAATATAAAAAAAGCTTACGCTTCACATGAGATACAGTTGGTTTTGGCCTGCAAAAATTTCATAAACGAATTGAATTTATTAGCGTTAGAAATGACTTTAAAAGTAAACAAACACAGAAATACTACAATGATAAAAATTATTAAGGAAGGGCTTAATACCTACGATAAAGTAATTGTGATTGCAGGAAGGCTTCACTTCAGTACTCGGGAATCCCCACATTTAGAACAAAATATTTATATTAAAGAAAGCATTCAAATTATACGGGAGGAGTTATCGCCAGCGAATCCTTTTGAAGAACGCTATCCCTATGTTATTATTGAAGCTTCTTTACCTGAAGATGACCTCCCTTTACCTATTCCTCTCTCTGACGCCTTTCCCTTACCCGCAGAAAAACACCACTCTAGACAAAGAAAGGAAAAAAAGAAATGTAAAGAGGAATCAGAACATGATAAAATAAAAACAAACGCAAATAAATTTAAAACAGTAGACACGCTTTCTCTTTCTGATCAATTTATTAATAAACAAAGCCAAATTTTAACACATGCGCAAGCAACAGGTAAACTACATAATACTGATATAGCCATGCTTGCAAATTTGATGATCGAAACTCTAGAACAATTAATGGATTTGAAAAAAACTCAAGTCGAAAATAAATAAAAAGCATAGAATTATTAGGGACTTTGCAGGCAGATTTTTCTCTCCTAGAGAGCACTTGACCTGACAAGCATGGGTTACCTGGTAGATGCTCTTTCTGTCAATTGTAACTTATCTAACGCGAGTTATCGGATAAGGAAATAGTTGAAAAAAAGACCTTCACATGGCTTAAAAGTATTTTTGTACTAAAAAAAACTTAAAGCTGGAAGGTCAAAATGATTGAAAAAGATATCCATTTATTAATGTCCATTCTTTGCGATGTAGATGATTTTTGTAAACAATTTAAGGTTGAATGGCATAAAATATTGGCTGAAAGCCACCCCAAGTTACTGACTGGAAAGAGCAACAAAAGAAATAGAGGGTCAAAACTATCATTAAGTGTAATAGATAGGACTTAATCTGACATTTGTGATAAAAATAAAGGAAACTCAATTTAAAAGCCGCGAAGCTTGAAGCCCTGTCGCTCATTAAAATTGGCAAGGCTGAAGTTGAAGTGAGCGGCTTAAGACTAATAAGGAGTATCAAATGTCAAATTTAGCAACTCATCAAAAAGTCATTAAAAATAAACTCGGTGTTTTAAAGCTAGCTGAAACATTAGGAAATGTATCCCAGGCGTGTAAGATGATGGGATATTCTAGAGATAGCTTTTATAGATTCAAAGAACTTTATGAAACAGGTGGAGAAGCAGCTCTTCAGGATATGACACGTAAAAAACCCTGTATAAAAAACAGGGTGGACGAGTCCATCGAAAAAGCTGTTGTTGATTTTGCTCTTCAAAAGCCTGCTTATGGGCAGTTAAGAGTATGCAACGAGCTTAAGAAGCAAGGAGTTTTCATTTCGCCAGGTGGCGTACGTTCTGTTTGGCTACGATACAATCTTGAGACCTTTCAAAAACGTCTCAAAGCATTGGAAGCTAAAATGGCTCAAGAAGAAATGATATTAACAGAGGATCAACTAAAAGCTCTTGAAAAAGCCAAGGAAGAAAAAGAAGCACATGGCGAAATTGAAACTGAACATCCAGGCTATTTATTATCTCAAGATACCTATTACGTAGGCACTATTAAAGGTGTGGGACGCATTTATCAACAGACAGTGATCGATACCTATTCTAAGGTAGCTTTTGTCAAACTATACGATAGAAAAAATGCG